>CANQKO010000023.1 GCA_947624505.1 uncultured Bacilli bacterium
CAACCACAACCAGTAAGAGCAAAACAAACGCAAAGCAACAATAAGCCAAATACGATATTCTTTTTCATTCTATCCTCTTGCTTTTATTAAAAATTTCGAACCATTGGTTCGAAATTTCCGACGCCGTATTTTTGAATTTTTCAGTTATCAACAAAATAATTGCTATTAAAGCAATAATATTTTAAAATTAAATTGGATGATAAATATGGAAGAAAATAAATATAAAAAAGAATATGCTTTAGATGACAATGGTTTTCTTATATTAGAAAATAATGAATTATTAATTAAAGATATTAATGCAATGAGTAATGAATTAATTAATAATATAACTATTCAAGATAATTTATTAAATGTAAAATTAAAAATACTTAGTAAACTGAAAGAATATTGTAAAATAGATAAAAAAGAAGGAGTATTCCCAGAACCTTATGGTACTTTTATTTTTACAAGTAAAAAAGCTTTTATTAACCGGAAAATATTATTACAAAATATAAGTTTATATTTAGGAAATATCTATGGAATATTTCATACCTTTTTATTTCAGTTTAATATTATTCCTGTCATAGAAATTCCTATATTAACAATTGATTATAATGAATTATATTTAAGAGCCATAGATGAATATTTTAATATATTAATAAAAGGAAAATATGAAAAACATATTTTTAAAAATTATAATTATAATAAAGAAAATATAAAAGATTATATAAATATTGTAACAGGAGAAGTAGAGAAGGTAAAGAGAAGTAAAAAAGAAGAGAAAATAAAACTAAAAAAAGATGATTATGTATATGGAACACCTTATATGTTATGTACTTTAATTGAAAAAGCTTTAATTATAAATTTAAAATGTAAATTAATATATGAATCAATAGATAAACTTACTACTTTAATTAATGAAGGAAAAGTAGTATTAGATAATAATGAATTAATTACTTATAATATATATAAAAATAGGGGAGATAAAACATTAAGTGAAAATAATGATAATTTATTATATGATATTTTAGTTAAATATAATGTTATTGAAGATAATTCTGATAATGAATTAATTATTAAGGGAAGTAGTGTAGACGTAATTAAAGTAGTAAATGATGAAGGAAATATAGTTTACAATAAAAACAAAAAGAAAATGACCTTAGCATCAGTAATGTTTTCTAAATATGCTAAGGAAAGTATTAGAGAAGAATATATGCTATTATTAAATTATTTATTTGGGGCAGATAATATTAATTTTAGGAATGAAATTATGCACGGTAATGACAATGGAACAAATTATTTTAATCTTATTTTTTCTTCAATTTTATTACAATTATTCTGGGATATTTGTTATTTTGATGTATTTAAAAATAATTAATTTAATCTTTTAAAGTGGCAATGGAAACAACATATATTCCATCTTGACGACGGTATGAATATTTACCAGCAGTTAAAACCATTAAGAATGATGGTTCGTGCATTTCTTCAATATCAACTATATTAGCTAATTTTTTTAAATTTTCAGCTGCTTCTTCAATTGCATCTTCGCCTCCAAGTTTAATTTCAACTGCACCCCATCTTCCATCTTTTAAATGAATTATGGCATCACATTCTAAATCTGTTTTATCACGATAAAAGAATACATCACCATCTAAAGCTGCTGCATAAATTTTTAAATCACGCATACATAAAGATTCAAAAATAAAACCAAAAGTTTTAAAATCTTTAAGTAAGTCTTTATCAGTGGCTCTTAAAGCAGCCACTGCAATTGAAGGGTCAATAAAACATCTTTTAGAACTTGTTCTAATTATTGTTTTACTTCTTAATTTAGGACACCAAGCTTCAACATCATCGATAACATAAAGTTTAGATAAGGCATTAATATAATCAGAAATAGTTTTAGTTGATATTTTATCGTCATTGTAAATTGTATCATCTTTTATTGTTTCTAAGCTAGCCGTTGTACAAGTATTTCTAGCTAAACTTCTTAAAACATTTCTTAATCTATTTGGGTTACGATCCACATTATCGACAGTTTTAATATCATTAGCGATTAATGACTCTAAGTAATCTCTAGCTATTGATATAGCTCCTTCTTTAGATACATTTAATGAACCAGGCCAACCTCCACGCGCACATAAATAAGCAATATCTTCATATTCTTTATTTGTAATTCCTTTAATATCTTTAATATTTTCAAATAAAGATTTTAATGATACTTCACCTGTAGAGTCATTTGATTCATATAAACTCATTGGGCGCATTAAAATTCTTATAATTCTCCCTGTGCCTGTATGTCTTGGTTCATCTTCTCTAGGGGTAACTGAACCAGTTAAGATATATTGATTTTTAAGTCCTGTTTTATCAACGTCATATCTTATAGCATCCCAAATGGATGGAGCATCTTGCCATTCATCAATTAATCTTGGCTTTTTACCTTCAAGTAAAAAATCAGGACGACTTTTGGCAATTTCTAAATTATTTTCTCTGGTCATTGGATTTTGTAATTCTAATGTACTTTTGGCAAGTTGGCAGGCCGTAGTAGATTTGCCACAACTTTTTGGCCCCATTATTAATACAGCCCCGAATAATTGCAACTTTTCTTTTAAAATTTTATCATATATTCTTGGTAAATATTGTCCCATAATATGCCTTCTTTCTATAGCAATTATAGAATAACTATTTTAATATGTAAATTATTACTTCCCAATTTGGCTTGATTTTACTTCCTAATTTGGCATAATAAAAATATTATAAAGTCTTCTTATTTCTTAAAAATTCTCTTAATATTTTAGTTAAAGCTCTTTTTTCTATTCGGGAAACATAACTTCTTGATATTCCTAGGGAATCAGCAATTTCTTTTTGAGTTAAATCTTTTTCATTATTTAAACCATATCTTTTAATTATAATTTCTTTTTCTCTTTTATTTAATTTTTCCATATATTTATTTAATAAAGCAATGTTATCTTTTATTTGAATAGTATCTAAAATATCTTCTTTTTTATCTTCTAACATATCGACTAAATTAATTTCATTCCCTTCTTTATCATAACCAATTGAATCATTTAAAGATATTGTAGTTTGAGTTTTTTTATTAGCACGATAATACATTAATATTTCGTTTTGAATACATCTTGCGGCATAAGTTGTTATTTTTACTTTAGGTGTTTTCTTATAAGTATCAATGCCTTTAATTAAACCAATGGTTCCAATACTAATTAAATCATCAGTATCTGTAGATTTGGAATCAAACTTTTTAACAATATGGGCCACTAAACGAAGATTATGTTCAATTAAGATATTTCTCGCATTATTATCACCCTTTAACATTGCATCAACATATTTTTCTTCTTCTTCACTTGAAAGGGGAGGAGGAAAAACATTATTACCATAACTCCCAGTAAAAAAGATCATACTTTTAATAAGATTAATTAAATTTAAAAACATAAAACCCCCTGATAAAATATATGATAAATCTGTTAGTTTACTAATAAAAGATATTAAAGAGTTGAAATTTCGTTGAAAAAATTATATAATATTTTCAACGAAAAGAGGAATGATTTTTGATGAAAAGAAAAAAGATACAAGAGCAAGTAGAAAAAAGAATTGATAAATATGATTATGGCTATGCATTTACTCCTAAAGATTTTATTGATATCGCAGATTCTAAAAAAATAAGCGTTGTTTTAATTAGAATAAAGGAAACTGGAAAAATAAGAAGAATTTTACAAGGTATATATTATAAACCAAAATATAGTAATCTTTTAAAAGAGTATAGCAGTCCCGATCCCAATAATATAGTTGATGCTCTTAAAAGAAAATATAATTGGTCAGTTATTCCAAGTGGTAACACCGCTCTTAATATATTACATTTAACGACTCAAGTACCAAATGTTTGGAATTATGCTTCAAGTGGCCCAAAAAGAAAATATACATTTAATAATATTACTATAAATTTTATTCCGATAAAGCAAAGAGAAATAACTGGACTTTCAGAAATTACAACTTTAATAATTCAAGCTATACGTACTTTAGGAAGTGAAAATATTACTAAAAAAAACATTCAATTAATAAGAAATCAATTGAATGTTAAAGATAAAAAAATTATTTTAGAAGAATCTAAAAACTCTTCTGCTTGGATATATGAAATTATAAAAAAGATATGTGAGGAATAACTATGTTTAAATTAAATAAACTTGATAAAGAAGAACAAAAAACTTTATTTTTAAATACGGGTAGTAAATTAGGTATAACGCCATATATTATAGAAAAAGACTATTGGGTATGCTACATATTAAATTATTTATTTAATATTTGCCAATTTAAAGACTTTTTAATTTTTAAAGGTGGAACAAGTTTATCTAAAGCTTATAATATAATCAAAAGGTTTTCAGAGGATATTGATCTTATCTTGGATTATAAATTACTTAATTATAATTATGAAGAATTATGGGAAGAAAGAACCAATAATCAACAAACTATATTTAATAAAAAATTAATTAGTGATTCATCAGAATTTTTAGAAAATCAACTTTTGCCATTAATGATTGCTGATATAGAGAAAGATTTAGGTGAAAAGCCAAATATATTTATGGATGAATTTGATAAAGATAGATGTACCATTATATTTAGGTATCCTACATTTTATAATACGGATGCTTATATAAAGCCAGAAATTAAATTAGAAATAGGTCCTTTAGCAGATGGATATTATTTTAATGAAAAATTTATTAGTTCTTATATTGAAGATGTTTATCCTACTTTATCTGATAGTAAAATTAGTGTGAAAACTATAAATGCCGAAAAAACTTTTTGGGAAAAAATTGTCATTTTAAATACTATTGCTAATGGCTATAAAAATGGTAAAATTCCTCCAAGATATTCTAGGCATTACTATGATGTTTATTGTTTAGCAAATTCAAACATAAAAAGTAAAGCTTTTGAAAAAAAAGAGCTTTTGGAGAAAGATGCTAAATTTAAAAATAAATTTTATTATTCAAAAAATGCTCATTATGAGAATATAACTCTAAACAACATCAAATTAGTGCCAAACAAAGAAGTATTAGATGATTTGAAAAAAGACTATGATCAAATGAAAGAGATGTTTTTTGATATATATCCTAGTTTTGAAACAATAATTGAATATTTAAAAAAATTAGAAATAGAAATTATGAATTTAAAATAATAATTGCCTTGCTATTAAAAGTAGTAAAGGTGTTTAATTAATTTATTCTTTAAAACCCTTATAATTTTCGATATAATATTATTAGGTGGACTTATGAAAAAAGTAGTTTTAGTTGATGGAAACAATTTATTATTTCGTTCTTATTATGCAACTGCTTATTCTGGTAGTATTATGCGTAATAGTAAGGGACTACCTACTAATGCTTTATATGGATTTGTAGGAATGATTAATAAGATAATTACGGAAGAAGAACCAACTTATATGATGGTTGCTTTTGATATTGGTAAAAATTTTCGGAAAGAAAAATATGATTTTTATAAAGAGGGTAGAAGTGCTACCCCTGATGAATTAAAAATGCAAATGCCTATTGCAAGAACCATCCTTGATGCAATGGGTATTAAATATGTAGAGCTTGCTCCTTATGAAGCTGATGATATTATTGGTACAGTTGCCAAAATTGCCGAAAGTAATCCCGATTATTATTCCCTTATTGTTTCAAGTGATAAAGATTTACTACAATTAATTAGTTTTGAAACAGAAGTTAAGTTATTAAAACAATCTGGTTTTATTAGATATAATGAAGAAAGTTTTGAAAAAGATTATGGTATTAAACCAATTAATATTATTGATTTAAAAGCTTTAATGGGCGATGCTTCTGATAATATTCCTGGGGTTAAAGGTATTGGTGAAAAAACCGCTTTAAAATTATTACAAGAATATAAAACTTTAGATGGCATATATGAAAATATAGATAGTATTAAAGGGAAAACGCAAGAAAAATTATTATTAGATAAAGATAATGCTTATATGAGTTATGAGATAGCTACTATCTATAGAGATGTTCCCATTAATGTTAATTTTGAAGAATTTTTATATAAAGGACCAGATGTTATTAAATTAAAAGAAGTCTATGAAGAATTAGAATTTTATTCATTACTTAAAAATATCGTGGTCGAAAAACAAGAAAAAGAAGAAATTAAATATCAAGTTGTAAAAGATTTAAATACTATTAAATTAGATGATACTGTCGCTTTTTATCTTGAAGTTGATGATATAAATTATCATAATGGGGAAATTTTAGGAATGGGGATAAGTGATCAAAATAATAATTATTATATACCTAGAGAATTAGTGAATGAGGCCATCGATTTATTAAATGGTAAAAATGTTATTACTTATGATTTAAAGAAAAGTTTAATTGTGACTAAAAAAGATATTCCTTGTACATTTGATTTAATGATTGCCGCATACTTAGAAGATGAAGATTCAAGTGAAGATATTACTAAATTAATGAATCATTATAATTATGAATGTGTAAGTTATGAAGATTTAAAGAAAAATAATTTTACCAGAATTGATAATATAATAACTTTAAAAAGTAAATTTATTTTAGATAATTATCAATCTTTTCAAGATCGTTTAATTAATGATGGACAAATAAGTATTTTAAATAATATTGAAATGCCCTTAATAAAAGTTTTAGCTTCAATGGAAGCAAGTGGCTTTAAGTTTGATAGAGAACCACTTAAGAAAATGAAAGAAGAAATAACTTTAAAAATTGAAGAAATAACTAAAGAGATATATGCTTTAAGTGGGGAAGAATTTAATATATCTAGTCCAATGCAACTAGGCAATGTTTTATGGGAAAAAATGGCTTTAGGAAAAGTGGGGAAAACACATCGGGGTTATAAAACAGATGTTAAAACTTTACAAAAATATCAAGATAAGCATCCAATTATTAATAAAGTTTTAGAATATCGTAATTTAACTAAATTACTTAGTACTTATATTGATGGGTTAGAAGAATATGTGGCCAGTGATGGCAAAATTCATACGATTTTTAATCAAACATTAACAAGAACTGGACGTCTTTCTTCAATGGAACCTAATTTACAAAATATTCCGGCAAGAGAAGAATATGGTAAAAAAATAAGACTAGCCTTTGTTCCTAGTAATGATTTAATATTAAGTGCTGATTATTCCCAAATTGAATTAAGAATTTTAGCACATATCTCTGATTCAAAAGAATTAATTGAGGCCTTTGTTAATGATGAAGACATTCATACTAAAGTAGCGGCCGATATTAATGGAATAAGTGAAAGTGAAGTAACTAAACATATGCGAAGTATGGCTAAAGCGGTTATCTTTGGCATTGTTTATGGGATAAGTGGTTTTGGTTTAGGAGAGAACTTGAATATTTCTAGAAAAGAAGCTAGTGATTTTATCGAAAAATATTATGAGCTTTATCCAGGGGTTAAAAATTATATGGATAATATTGTTAAAAGTGCTTATGAAACAGGGGAAGTAAAAACACTATTTGGTCGCATTAGAAAAATTAATGAATTAAAAAATAGTAATTATCAAGTAAGAACAATGGGAGAGAGAATGGCCCTTAATACACCAATTCAAGGAACATCAGCAGATATTATGAAAATGGCGATGATTGAGGTTTATAATAAATTAATTGAAAATCATTTAGAAAGCAAAATGATTTTACAAATCCACGATGAAATAATAATTGATGCTAAAAAAGAAGAAGTGGAAACATTAAAGAAAATTATTGAAGAAGCAATGATTAATGTTGTTAAATTAAAAGTACCCCTAAAAATAGAAATAAATACGGGTATTAATTGGTATGATGTAAAATAGAGGTGAAAATATGCCAGAATTAGCGGAAGTTGAAACTGTAAGAAATACTTTAAAAATGCGAATATTAAATAAAAAAATTAAAGAAGTAATTATTATTTACCCCAAAATTATTGAAAGTGATTTACAAGAATTTAAGGAAGTTTTAAAAAATAATGAATTTATAGATATTTTAAGAAAAGGTAAATGGTTAATTTTTGAACTTAAAGATCATTATTTATTAAGTCATTTAAGAATGGAAGGTAAATACTTTATTAAAGATAGTAATGAAGAAGTAGCAAAACACGAGCATATTATATTTAGATTTGAGGATGGATTTGATTTAAGATATAATGATACCAGAAAATTTGGCCGAATGAAATTAATTAAAAAAGAAGATTTAAATAAAACAATAGAAATTCAAAAACAAGGAAAAGAACCAATGGATGATACTCTTACCCCTAAGTATTTACAAGAAAAATTTAAGGGTAAAAAAATCCCCATAAAAACAGTACTATTAGATCAAGAAATTATAAGTGGTCTTGGTAATATTTATGCTGATGAAGTTTTATTTGCATCAGGAATAAATCCAATAAAAAATGCTGGTGATTTAAATGAAGAAGAATGTGCAAGAATTATTAAAAGTGCCAAAGAAATAATTTTAAAAGCAATAGAAATGGGAGGTACCACTATTAGAAGTTATACCTCTAGTTTAGGTGTTACTGGTCATTATCAAGATTATTTAAAGGTACATAAAAGAGAAGGGTTACCTTGCTTTAATTGTAAGTCTTTAATTAAAAGAATTAAAGTTGGGGGTAGAAGTACATACTATTGTGAACATTGTCAAAAATAAAGGAGTCTTATGGACACAATCATTAAAAAAGTTTTAAATGAAATTAATTCTTCCGGGTATGATGCCTATTTAGTTGGAGGTTTTGTTAGAGATTATTTACTTGGAATTAAATCTTTAGATGTTGATATTTGTACTAATGCTTTACCAAAAGATTTAATTAAGATATTTCCTAGTAGTAATCACAATAATTATGGAAGTTTTAATTTAAAAATTAAAAATTATAATATTGATATTACGACATTTAGAAAAGAATTAAAATATGCCAAAAGAAAACCAATTGAAATAAAATATATTAATAGTTTAGAAGAAGATATTAAAAGAAGAGATTTTACTATTAATGCTATTTGTTTAGATAAAAAAGAACAAGTTATTGATTTAGTTGGGGGAGTAAATGATTTAAATAAAAGACTTGTTAGAATGATTGGTGATAATCATCAAAAGATTGTGGAAGATCCTTTAAGAATTTTAAGAGCCATTCGTTTTGCTTCTATCTTAAATTTTAAAATTGTTGATGAATTAGAAGAAGAAATAAAAAAGAATTATCAATTAGTTAGTACTTTATCAAATAAAAGAATTAAAGATGAATTAACTAAAATACTTTTAAATAAAAATTTTTTAGTTGGTTTAAATTATTTAAAAGATTTTAAAATATTAGATATATTAGAAATTAGTTTTGATGATATTACTTATGTTAATGATATATCAGGAATGTGGGCACAATTAAAAATAAATCGAGATTTTGAATTTACAAAGCAAGAAAAACGAAATATAATAAACATTAGACAAATAATTAGTGAAGGAAAAATAAATTATCAAACTCTCTATAAATATGGGTTATATAATTCCCTGGTAGCAGGAGAAATCCTTAATATTAATCCTAAATTAATTAATAAAATGTATCATAAAATGCCAATTAAAGATGGAAAAGATTTACAAATAAGTAACGAGAAAATATTAAGTATAACCAATAAGAAGAAAGAAGATTTAAATAGAATAAAAAAAGATTTAGTTAATTTAATCTTAAATCAAAAAATAAATAATAATTATAAAGAAATTAAAAAGTATTTAATTAATTATAAATAAAGGAGAATGCTTATGAGTAATAACAAAAAATATGTTGTTGATGCAAACTTTATCAGTGTTGCTTATAATCTAAATTTATCTTTAGCTGAATTTTTGTTATTGCTTTATTTTGATAATGCTGATTCCCCAAGTTTTGATATAGAAATAATTTCTTTAAAATTAAAAATGGAAACTAGTGATATATTATTTGCTTTTAATAACTTAATTACTAAAAAACTTATTGCTTTAGTGAGTGAAAAAAATGAATCAGGAAAGATATTTGATAAAGTATTATTAACAGGATTTTATGAAAAGATGGAAGAAAATCAAAAAAAGCTAAATAAAAAGAATGTTAAAGAAGATATTTTTACGAAATTTGAAACGGAATTTAAAAGACCTCTTGCTGGAATGGAAATAGAGATAATTAAAGCTTGGAGTGAAAAATACGAAGAAAGTTTAATATTAAAAGCACTTGAAGAAGCAATTTATAATGGAGCAATTAATATAAGGTATATTGATGCAATATTGTATGAGTGGAGTAGGAAAGGTTATAAAACAAGAGAAGATGTGGAAAATAGTTTAAAAAAAACTTATGATAAAAAATTAGAAGAAACAAATATTTTTGATTTTAATTGGTTGGATGATTATGATAAGTAAGGAAGAAATAATAAAAAATTTAGATATATTGATACCAAATCCTAAGTGTGAGTTAATATATAATAAAGATTATGAATTATTAATAGCCACTGTTTTAGCGGCTCAATCAACAGATAAAAGAGTTAATGAAGTAACTAAAGTATTGTTTAGTAAATATAGTTTAAAAGATTTAGCAAATATTGATTTAAAAGAAATAGAGAATATTATAAGACCGGTTGGTACATATACTAGAAAAGCTTTTTATATTCAAGCGATTGCTAAAAGTTTATTAGAAAATTATGATGGTATTGTTCCCAATAACCGTGAATATTTAGAAAGCCTACCGGGAGTGGGAAGGAAAACCACTAATGTTGTTTTAGCTAATATTTATGATGTTCCCGCTATTGCCGTTGATACCCACGTTCAAAGAGTAGCCAAAAGATTATGGCTTGCTAATGAAGATGATGATGTGTTAACTATTGAGAAAAAATTAATGAATATATTTCCTAAAGATAAATGGAGTAGATTACATCATCAATTAGTTTTATTTGGTAGATATATTTGTAAAAGTCAAAAGCCTTTGTGTCAAGACTGCCCTTTTGTCGAAAAATGTAAAGTTACAAAAAATTAATTCCCAAATTAATATGATATATAGTATTATTAAGTAAGGTGGTAAAAATGAATGAAAAGAATATTGGAAATATAATTAGTAAATTAAGAGAAGAAGCTGGTTTAACACAAAAAGATTTAGCAGTTAAATTGTGTATTAGTGATAAAGCTGTATCAAAATGGGAGACAAATACTAATTTGCCACCAATTGATATGATTTATAAAATTAGTACGATCTTTAATGTTTCATTTCAAAATTTATTAAAAGTTAGACTTGAAGATGAACACGTTGATGAAAAAGTTATCAAAAATATAATGGATGAATTTGATGAATCAAGTAAGAGAAAAGAAAAAGTTGTTAAAATTGCACTCATTGTTGTAATGGTAGTAACTTTGATTTTAATTATAGCTCTTCATTTTACAAGTACTTATAATAAGTTTGATGTTTATAATATGGCTGTAAACAGTAATGAAATTTATGCAAGAGGAATTTATGTGGAGACAAGGATCAAAGATTCGCTATCATTTAATAATCTTTCATTAAGAAAATATGAAATTAAAACATCAGATACTGTTTCAGTTGATATTTATTATTTAGATAGCTTTGATAAAGAATTATTACTATATACTTCTGAAAGTTTGCAAGATGTAAATTTTTCTAATTATCAAACTTTAATCAAAACCAATGATTTAACTAAATATATAGATAATTTATATATAAGAATTACAATTGTCTCAAATGATGATAAGGTTAAAGAGTATTCTGGTAAATTGAATTTTGCTATCGATTTTTCTAATAATAAAATATACAATAATGAGTTAGCTAAAACCTATAGTGATAAAAAATTAGATCGAGATTATGTTAAAGAAAGATTGCTAGCAAATGATTTTAAGGAAAATAGTAGTGAAAATTTAGTAAAAAGTGCTAAAGATTATAGAATGGTATATTATTATGATGTTAATAAATTAACTTATCATTATGAAAAAAATAATTTTTCTTATCGTTATACTTATAATTTTGAATTAGCAACTTTAGGAGTATTGGTTTTTGATGAAAATAACGTTGAAATTGAAAATTATGAGTATGATGTTAATAATGATAAAGTATTAAATTGCGTAGTTGGTACTTGTAGTAATTATGATATAGCAATGAAATTATTAAATGAAAACATCTTAAATTATTTATATAATAATTAATCTCTAAGAATGCGATAATTGTACTCTCTTTATAGTAGGTTGTCGAATTTTGGCGAAAATAATAAAATAAACCTGGAAAGGAGTTAAGAGGGTTTGAAAAATGTGAAATTAATATTTTTGACATTAGTTAGTGTGTTACTTGTGCTTCCATTAAATACATTTGCTAAAGAGGCATATCTTATTAATAATAACGGGATTACGATTAGTGAAGAAGAATATAATAATTTTATCAAAATACGTCCTTATGAATATCTAATAACAATGGACGAAGATGATTACAATAAACTTAAAGGCTTAGATTATAGTAATGTAGAAACAACTACCAAATATATTCAAACTGTTTATAATCGTCGTTATAATGCCATAACCGAAAAAGAAATAACAAAAGAAGAATATGAAAGTAATATTATGCCTATTTTAGATGATGGTGATACATACATTGAAACTACCAATAAAAAGTTAAATCTTGTTTTAGTCGGTGGTACCACTTGGAATTATGTGGTTTTAAATGCTATTTGGAAGGGAACCCCAGCGGTACGTTCATTTGATGTTATTGGTATCCGTGGTGATGGTGTTGATTTTCGTAATGGCTCACAAAGTGGTGAACAAATCTATTCTGAAAATGGAAAATATACAAAAATCGATTATGCTTGGAACGGCACCAATATTAAAAGATTTAGTAACGGTTTTGGAATATCTATGAATGTCGTTAATAATGATAATTTAGATTCACTTGTAATGTCTGTCGAATGTGATGTTACACCAACGGATACTTTTTCTGATATTTTTGGGGCTTATGAACATGCTGTAACTAATGTATCACTTGAAGAATCGCATAACTACACGCTTGAAGCAAGTGGCCTTGGTGAAGTATTTAATTTTCCACTAAAAGTACGTCAAAAATATGACGGTATGACTGGTGTTCATTTATTTTACAGGCAATAATATTAAATCAGATTATTTTAAAAACTTTTATATTTCTTTTATGTAATATATATTTTGTTTCTTGATATATTACATTACATAAAGAAACAAATAATATTATATTGTGTTATAACGAGTTTTTAGCGCACAAGAAGTTTAATATTAAATACACGAGGCAATTGATGCAATTAATTTAATTGCATCTTTTTTTGGTATAAAGTTTTTTTAAGTTTCATAGCATTTAAGTAGAAAAAGGAGAAAATTATTATGGAAAAAGAAAATATTATTTCTTCTATCGCTAAAAGAGGAAATGGCGAAATCTACTTAGGGGTAGTTGGAGCAGTTAGAACTGGTAAATCGACTTTTATTAAAAGATTTATCGAAAATTTAGTGGTACCTAATATAACAGATGATTTTGACAAAAAGAAATGTTTAGATGAAATACCACAAAGTGCTGAAGGTAAAACCATTATGACAACTGAGCCAAAATTTGTTCCTTCGAATGGGGCTACAATTAAAGTTGATAACTTTGAAACTAACATTAAATTAGTTGACTGTGTTGGTTATGTTATTCCCGGTTCCAATGGTTATGAAGATGAAGATGGTAATCCCAGAATGGTTAAAACACCTTGGTTTCCCGATGCAATTCCTTTTATTGAAGCCGCTGAAGTAGGTACGCAAAAAGTTATTAAAGATCATTCAACAATTGGTATAGTAGTTACATCTGATGGTTCTTATGGGGAAATTAAAAGAGAAAACTATGTTGAAGCCGAAGAAAAAATAGTGGGAGAATTAAAAGATATTGGTAAACCATTTATCGTTATTTTAAATACCGTACATCCTACAAATAGTGAAACAGTTGAGCTATCTAGAAATTTAAGTGATGAATATGATGTACCGGTTATGCCTATTAATGTTGAAGCGATGAATGAAAAAGAAATAATGAATATTTTAAAAAATGCTTTATATGAATTTCCAGTAATGGATATTTTAGTTAATATTCCGGAATGGGTTCACGTTTTACCAATGAATAATGAGATTAAAATTCATTATTTAGAAAAAATTAAAGAAAGTGTTGTCAGCGTAAATAAAGTAAAAGATGTAGATTATATAATGAATCATTTTGAAGACAGTCCATATATTTCTAAATCATATATTAGCGAGCTTAATACTGCTGATGGTACAATTACAATTAACTTAGAAAGTCCAAATGAATTATATGATCAAACTTTAAAATCATTGATGGGTGAGTCTGCTACTACAAAGGCTGGGCTTTTAAAAATATTTGCCACTTATAAAGAAAGTAAGGAAGAAACTGATTTAATTAGAAGCGCATTAAAACAGGCTAAAACAACTGGTTATGGTATAGTTTATCCAACTTTAAAAGATATGAAATTAGAAACACCCGAAATTGTTAAGCAAGGAAGTAGGTATGGTGTTAAATTAAAAGCTTTAGCCTCTAGTATTCATCTTTTAAAAGTTGATGTTGAATCCACTTTTGAACCAATCATTGGTAGTGAACTGCAAAGTAAAGAATTAATTGATTACTTAATGAAAGATTATGAAACAGATCCTGCTAGTATTTGGAAAAGTGAAATATTTGGTCGTAGTTTAGAAGTTATTGTCCAAGAGGGTATTCAAGCTAAACTTAATATGATGCCAGATAATACTAGATTTAAGTTATCAAATACAGTTACTAAAATCGTTAATAAGGGTTCTAATAACTTAATAGCCATTGTTTTATAAGTTAAAAAAATGTCAAAAAATTAAAAAAATAACTAATTATAAAAACAATTCGCAACTTTTTATTGATTTTAAGGGAATTTTTTGATAATCTTATTATGTGAGGACCATAGGCCCAAGCAAAGATTATGTTTAAAATTAATGAGGAGGTAAGAAACATATGTCTAAACAAGAAATAATTGATATTGTTGCTGAAAAAGCTGAAATATCTAAAGCTGCGGCTGGAAGAGCTGTTGATGCTGTATTTGAAGGTATTACTAAAGGCCTTAAAAAAGAAGGAAAAGTTACTTTTGTAGGATTTGGTACTTTTAGCGCTAAAAAAAGAGCTGCTAGAGAAGGTATTAATCCATTAACTAAAGAACCTTTAAAAATTCCTGCTAAGACTGTTGCATCATTCAAAGCTGGAAGCAAATTAAAAGACGCTTTAAATTAATTAGTAAAGTTTAGTAAATTAAAGTTAGCTTAGGCTAACTTTTTTAGTTTTTTTAAATAATTTTGTTTATACTAATATTAGTGATGTTTATGAAGAAAAAAATAATATTAATAATTATGGGTATTTTATTAATCATAATAGCTTATTTAATAAATATTTATAATTTATATCGCTTCTTGTTGTTATGTTTAGGTATTTTACTAATAACTTTAAGTATTATTAGTAAAAAAAGTAATCTCTTTTTAATAATCTATATTTCTATATTATTATTCGTAATAACTTATAGTATTGATTATGTTAATACTTATTTATTTAATTTTAGACCAATCTTTGCTATTGAAAATAAAACCAATGCCAAAGTTAGTGTGATAAATAGTTTATTTTACCGCCAATACAAATGTGAAGATCAATATATTTTTGATAATAATTATGAATTAAGTTTTCCTTGCGAAACAAGTTTAGTTCAAGATATTGATATTAACAAATTATTGAATGAACCAGCGGTTAGTTATCAAAAATATCATCATCAATTTATTAAAGTAACAGGCAAAATTAGTAAAATAAATGGGAATAGTAATATAGAATTAAAAGAATATACTTTAGTTGATAATAGTATTAATGGTTATGTTAAATTCAATGATGCTAGTAAACTAATTATTAAAGTTAGTGATGATGTAATAGACAATTATAAAATATATGATTATATTACGGTTGTTGGTTTACTTAATAGTTATGATAAAAAAAATAACACTCTTACTTTAAAAGATATTAAAATAGAAGATAATAAAAAGTATAATAATTATGTTATTGAAGTAATTGAAGATGATAAATGTAGTAAAGATGCTTTAGAATATATCCAAGATTATTATACATTTTGTCTTAAAAATATTTATATTAATTATGGTTTTGATAAATATGAACTTGCTTATTTAATTAAAGATGGGAAGATTAATTTAGAAGATATTTTAAAAATTGATATAGAGGATAACAAAGATAATTTTTATAAATTAGATAAATTTAATATATTGAATTGTCATAATGGTAAAAAATATTTATTAACAAAAGATGAATTAGAGGATTATACTTTATGTGATGAATAAATTAAGTGAAAACTTAGTTTTTTTTTGAAAAATTTTCTCTAAAAAAAAGGAAATTGAGGAAAAAACGCTAATATATATAGTGAAGGGAGGAAGAAAAATTTGCTTACTTAACAGATGATTTAACTTATAACTGAATTGCTTATAGTATTTGTACCAGTTATAAGAATAATCAGTGTGAATAAAAATAGAAAAGGAGAGATGATTAATGGACACTGAAACAAAAAAATTTTTTGGCTTAATGTATGATCGCATATTTA
>CANQKO010000024.1 GCA_947624505.1 uncultured Bacilli bacterium
CAAGTGACATATATTACATTAGTTTTGAGACATTTTCAAATACTAACACTTAAGACATTATCATATACTAAGCATAAACTTCTATTACTTTCTCTTTATTTGGTTGATTTTTTCGATTTGTTGTAATATAATGTTAATGCAACAAGGGAAAAATCGCACCCATAGCTCAATTGGATAGAGCGTTAGACTACGGATCTAAAGGTTAGGGGTTCGACTCCCTTTGGGTGCACCATATAATCGGGAAGTGGCTCAACTTGGTAGAGCACTACATTTGGGATGTAGGGGTTGCAGGTTCAAATCCTGTCTTCCCGACCATTTGAATTAAAGCCTTATGGCTAGAATAGAAGTACACAATTTTTGATGTACTTTTTATTTTTGCTTTTATTACTCAAATTTATCTAAATAGCATAATATTTTGTAACAAGAGTAAAAATTAAATATAAATATTTTGACAACATTTGTCGAATTTATTTATTTCTTAAATTTAAATGTTAAAATAATAAAAAGAGGTGACGTTAAAGCTATGAAAGTTGATATTATTTTAAACGAACTTTTAAAAAAGGTAGAATATTCTGGTTTATGGATTGAAACAATAAACCTTAAAGAACTTGACAAGAAAAGCACAAATCGTTTATAATTTTCTTTGTTAGAAGGTGGTTCAATGTATAACGAACGAATTTATTTAACTCCTAATGATATTTTAGAAAAAGAGTTTAAAATTGATGCTAGGGGATATCGCCCTCAAGAAGTAGACAAATTTCTTGATATGGTTATTCGTGATTATACAGAATTTAATTCTATAATAAAGAAATTAGAAAAAGATGTTAAGGATTTAACTGACGACAATAACAAGCTTAAACACGAAATTATGGTTTTAAAAGAGCAACTCGAAATAAGCAAAACAAATGAAAATAAAAATAGCACTATTACCAATGTTGATTTATTAAAAAGAATAAGTCAACTGGAAAAAGTAGTGTTTGGAAAAGAGAATTAATATTTAGACAAATGCTGCATTAGCAAGTAATGTAGAGGAAAGTCCATACTCACACAATCTGTGATGATTGTAGTGTTTGTGCTTAGGGAACAAATAACCTAAGGTAGTTATTAACTAACGGCGTTGAACAAATCTTTTTGGAGATTTAAGTAAATGTAAAGTGCCACAGAAACGTAGTTGTTTGGTAACAAACAAATGAAACGCGGTAAACCCCACAAGTGAGAAACCCAAATTATGGTAGGGGAGCCACAAAAAAAGAAATAAGAATTTTTTTGTGGATGCTATAAGCATAGATAAATATTTGTCGCTTCTTAAAGAAGTACAGAAAATGGCTTATTAATATTAATTTTTTATACAAGGAGTGAATATTTTGGAAGAAATTGCTAATCTTTTAAGAGAAACTAGAAAAGAATCAGGTATAGAACTTTCTGAAGTTAGTAAAGATTTAGATATAAATGAATTAATTTTGCAAAATATTGAAGAAGGAAAGATTGGACCATTTAAAGATGTATTTCTTTTAAAAACCTATATTTCCAATTATGCAAAATATTTAGGCTTAAATTCAGACAAAATGATTGATGAATTCAATGAGTATTTATTTGAATATACATCAAAAATTCCAATTAAAGAATTAGAAAAAACGATTGAGTTGAATACGAAAGAAATTAATGAAGAAAATAAAATATCTTCTCCTTACACAAAGCAAAAAGTTAAAAGCAAAAAAGGAATTTATATTTTATTTTATATTTTATTATTTATATTAGTCATTTTAGCAATATTTTGGTCTGTAAATCAAATTACAATTAATAAAAATAATGCATATGTTTTTAATTATAGGAAGTAGTGAAGTAGTATGAAAATGAATTTGCCTAACAAAATTACAATTTTTAGAATTATTATTGCGATTGTAATGATCGTATTATTATTAATTCCTTGGTATGATTTAGGAATTAGATTTCCAGAATTTTTAGTTAATGGAAATATAATAAATGTAAAATATATTATTGCGGGAGTTTTGTTTTTAATTGGTTCAGTAAGCGATTTTATTGATGGTTATATTGCTAGAAGTCGTAATATGGTGACCGATTTTGGCAAAGTAGCAGATGCGATCGCCGATAAAATTCTAGTAAATGGTTTACTTATAATCTTAGCATATGATAGACTAATTCCTGTTTTAATTCCGGTTGTAATTATTACGCGTGATATAATTGTTGATTCGTTAAAAATGATATCCGGTTCAAATGGTAAAGTAGTCGCGGCAAGTAAACTTGGCAAACTCAAAACAATATTTATGATGGTCGGATTAACACTTGTTTTATTTGGAAATTTTCCTTTTGTTTATTTAAATATACCTATTGCTACGATTTTTATCTTAATTGCCACGATTCTTTCCATAATAAGTGGCTGTGAATATTTCTTTAAAATTAAAATTTATTTAAAACAATAATTAAGCCTTATGTTATGGCTTTTTTTGTTCGAAAGAATCTTTTAAATTCAGCTATTTAAAAATATGTAAAATTATTCCAAAATGCAAAATTTTATTTAAAACATTTATTAACGGTGCTATAATAATGATGAAATTTGGATGGTAATATGAGAAGTAGTATTAAAAATAAAAAGAAAATTATTATAATTGGTTCAATTTTAATATTTATTAATATTTTACTTATTATTAGTCTGTTTTTGCCCAAAATTAGCATTGAATTAAATGATAAAGTATTTGTGACGGTCCGAATTGGTGAAAATTACAAACTTTTAGGGGCCAAAGCTTATATTAAAAATATCTTTGGCAAAGACGAAATAAAGGTTACTGTTTCCGGAGAATTTGATGTAAATAAAGTAGGAAAATATCCAATTATTTACACAGCTAGGGCTAATGGATTAAAAACAACTAAAATTCAATTTATTAATGTTATTGATGATATTAATCCTGAAATTACACTTAATGGTTCTGTAAAAGCGTGTAAAAATAATAAAGTAGTAGATATCAATGCTACAGCAAAAGATAATTATGATGGCGATCTTACTGATAAAATAAAATTTAAAATTATAAACGATGAAATTTATTTAAACGTTTCTGATAGTTCAAAAAATGCAACAAAAATAAAAAGTTCTATTGACTATATTGATGATGAAAAGCCAATTGTAACTATTAATGGGCAAGAAGTAATGTATATAAAAGTGGGAAGTAATTATGAAGAAGCAGGAGCTACAGCTAGTGATTCCTGTGATGGTGACATAAGTGAAAGCATCAAAATTTCTGGTAAAGTTGATACCTCTAAAATAGGTGAATATAAAATCAAATATGAAGTTCAAGATGAATATGGCAATACCGTTACAAAAATTCGAAAAGTAGTAGTGGTTTCTCAAGATGAAGATTCTGTTGAATATGTAACTGATGGTGTAGTGTATTTAACATTTGATGATGGCCCTGGTCAATATACTGCTGAAATCCTTGATATTTTAGCCAAAAATAATATTAAAGCAACATTTTTTGTAACTGGTCAATTTTCTAAATATTATGATTTAATTACCAGAGAATACAAAGAAGGTCATACGGTTGGCATTCATACATATAGTCATAAATGGGATATTTATGATAGCGTTGATACTTACTTAAATGATTTTAATAAAATTGAACAATTAGTATTTGAAAAAACTGGCACCCACCCTAAATACTTTAGATTTCCAGGAGGTACTAGTAATACTGTTAGTAGAAAACATTCAGAAGGCATAATGACAACTTTATCTAGTTTGATGAAAGAAAAAGGATATACTTATTTTGACTGGACTTTCGATAGTTGTGATACATGTAAAAATAATTCTGAAGAAGATATCCTAAAAATGGTAAAAAAATATCTAACAGGTAATGGAAATTATATTATCTTAATGCATGATATAAAGAAAAATACTAAATTAGTTTTACCAAAAGTAATTGAATATGCCAAAAATAGAGGATATATATTTAAACAAATAGATGAGACAACTCCAGTAAAACAATTTACTCCACTTAATTAAAATAACCCATACCAAAATAATTTTATTTCATATGATACACTAGAAAGGAAATAAAATTATGGAACAAAAGAAATTTGAGTATAATCAAGATCCTAACTATGATGGAACAACTATGGGAATGGATATGAGTATGGGAATGGGTGGTTGTTGTGATATGAATTGTGCAATGCCAAGTCAAACAGTAATGTGTCAACCTATTCAAGAATGTCCACAAGAAAGAGTATGCCATAGATATATGTGTTATGAAGTACCACATATTATGCCTTGCAATACGCGAGTTATAAATCATCATATTTATAGACATACATATCAACCTTGCTTTACAACGTGTGAAGAAAACGTTGTATCAAATGTTTATGATCGAAAATGTTGTTTCTAAAAAGCTTCTTTAAAAAGAGCTTTTTTCTTTTTACCCTTGGCATAAACTGAATTATAAGATATAATATTTATAAGTATTGAAGGTGAAAAGATGAAATATTTAAAAGATAAAAAAATAATGACTTTGACCATAATTTTATTATTATTTACAATTGGTTATTTTATTATTGTCAACAAGATATCTTATGCTTTTGTTAACGATTATGATGCTTCTTTTTATCACACGCAAGTAATACATATTATTGAACAAGGAGCTAAAAAATACGCTCAAGATCATCAAGAAGAATTTACCGAAGAAGAACCAATTAAATATGTTACCGTTCAAGAACTTATTGATAACGATTACTTAATTCCTGATGAAGATGGTAATATTAAAGATCCTAGTGAGGAAGAAGTTACTTTTAATTCTAGGAAGATTCGCATAAAATTACAAGATAACGATTTTGAAATAGAAATTGAAAAATCAGTTTAACTTAGTAAAATTAATGTCAAATTTACAATAATACTTGTATTAAAGATAAAATATTTAGTAAGATATTAATGTAAGGAGAGGATGTATTTATGTTATATCCATCAATTGATAAATTACTCAATATTGTTGATTCAAAATATATGTTAGTTCACGTTGCTTCAAAAAGAAGTAAACAAATGCAAGAGACTTCTCATTATCAAATGCGAATTAGTAATTATGTTAGTAAAAAGGATTTAGGAAGAGCCCTTGAAGAACTTGAAAATGGATTAATAAAAGTTGTAAAAAAAGAAAAACAATAAAAATTTGCTTGATTATCTCAAGGTTATGTGTTAAGATAATCTTGTCACTTGGGGGATTAGCTCAGCTGGCTAGAGCATCTGCCCTGCACGCAGAGGGTCGCGGGTTCGAATCCCACATCCTCCACCAATTGATAATTTAACCTCGCTTTTACGGGGTTTTTATTTTGCATTAATAATACATATAAAAGACATAATCGCCAATAATAATTATGTATTTATATTTATTGACATAATGAAAATAAATTAATATTGCTGATTTTAAATTTGCGTAGTATTATTAAAATAAAGGTAGTGATTATATGACTAGTAATAAAAATGCTAAAAATAAAAAATCTTTAGGAAAAGCTGAACCCACGACTAAAAAGCCTAAAGAAGAAGAAAAAACGTTTGAAATGAAAGTTTTAATATTTTTAGGAGTTGTTATTTCTTGTGTAATTTGCGTATATTTAATGAATTATTTTTTTGTTCAAAAAAGTTATATAAAAATTAACATTTCAACAGATAAAAGAGTAGATACAATTAATGTAAGCGGCAATGATGAAACAATTTTGACTCAAAAATACGTTAGTGATTTAGGTTATAGTATGCGATATGATATTAGTACTTTTAAAGTAGTTAAATATAAAAAACAAGATATGTTTAAATATAATAAAGCCGAAAAAATATTAGTTATCGTCGAGAAGAGTTCTATTCCAAATAACTGTATTACTTCCGGTGATGAAGTACATAATAGTTGTGTTATTATTGTTGATGATTATACTAAAGTATACTATGTTAAAGAACAAGGCCAAACTTATAAAATTACGGTTAAAACTCCTGATAATAGTCACTATAATGACGAAATAAAATCAAGAATTAATTTTATGCTAAGTACTTTTGAGGTTAATTAATGAAACCTAACTTTTTAAGTATAACTTTTTGGTTTAACATTTATGATGATCATCAAAAATTTATTGACATTATTAATGATAATTTAGCTAATGAATTTACAGAAATTAAAGTTTATGAACAAGATGATAATAATTTATTTAAACCTAAATTAACTGCATTTAACCGGCAAAACAATAATAATTTAACATTTTCTAAAGTTAATCTTCAATATAATATGGAACTCATCGATAGGAATAAATTTAGTGATATCGCTTTAAAAATTTATGAAATGTTAGTAGATAATGGAATTGTCGTAATGCATACTGCTATATATGCCGAGGTAGAATTAGTAGATAATAATGCCTTAAAAACGATTACCCAAAACCTCCTTAATTCTTCTATATCTGGGCAAAATTTAATTGATGTTAATCTCCATTTTGGGATAAAATGTGAAGATGCTTTCTATAAAATTATTTCTTTAATGAATAAAAGGCAAATTGAATTACCAAGAAAATATGATAGCTTAAATAGAGAAATACCGATTCCTTTAATATCTTGGATGGACGCTACTTTAAAAGATGAAGTAATCGATATATCTTATGAAATAAATGATAAATTATTATTTGATACCGAAAAAAATTATCATACTGAATTAGCCTATCTTAATAAAATGCTTTATATTTTAAAAAATAACTTAGAAGATGATATTAATTCTTTAATTAACAAAGGGAAGATTTAAGCTTCCCCTATTTTAATGATTTGTCCAAAATATATTTCTTGATTATTGATATATATTTTTTTATTATAGTAATCAAAATAATTAATTTTACCACTTAAGTTTTTCATTTCACCATCATAATAATAAGTAATATTAATTTTATTTTTTAAATAATAAGCATTTTTAATTTTATCTTCTAAAACCATTAATTGATCATCAGAAAGAGTGGGAAATTCAATTCTTTCTTTGGCTTTTTTCTTACTAATATCTTTAATAATATCACTACCATTAAAACAAGAATTAAATGGTTGCCATTTGATTATACCACGGTCGCTCATTCAAAATGACCTCCAATTTTTTGATTTCTTTCTCTAGCAGTTGAATCTTCTAAAAGACTAGTGGCTTTTATTAAGCTATTTTTTCCATATTTGTTTTTTATCTCATCAATTGTTTTACCAATATGATTTTCTTCACTATCTTCTTCATTTTCAAACAAACTCAATTGCGTACTTTCTTTATTTTCTAAGTTTGCACAAGTAACAGTTACTTTTCTAATAGGTAAATATTCATAAAATTTATCAAAAATAAGTAAGCAATATTTTAAAATTTCCTTTTCGGAATCAGTTGCAGCTTCCAGCTTAATCGTATGATAAAAACCATTATTAATTTCTTTAGAATAACCAATACCAAGGCCAATATATCTTGTCATTTTATTATTTTCTCTTAATCTTTGCACTACGACATCTACCATTTCGGAAATAATTATTTTAATATTGTTTTCATTATAATCTTTAAATAAAACTTGGGAATGACTATATGATTCTGATTTAGCTATTTTTTTATAATCTTTAATAATACTTGTATCAATGCCATTAGCGTGATTCCATAATTCTATTCCCATCACCCCAAATTTATCTTTTAATTCCAGAGGATTATATTTAGCTAAATCACCAATTTGATAAATGCCCATTTTATTTAAATTTTGTTCCATTCTTCTGCCTATTCCCCACATTTTTGAAAGAGGAGTAATAGACCATAATTTTTCTTCAATGTCTTCATATTCCCATTTGGCAATATTATCTTTTGTATGTTTAGCTTCAATGTCCATTGATACTTTGGCAAGAAGCATATTAGGACCAATTCCACAAGTTGCCGTTAAGCCTGTTGTTTCATTAATGGTTTTAAGAATATCCAAAGCAAGTTCATAATCAGTCTTTTTATACATCTTTAAATAATTAGTAACATCTAAAAAACATTCATCAATAGAGTAAACTAATAAATCATCTTCACTAACAAAATCTAGGTAAATACTAATGACTTCTTTACTCTTAGCTATATATAGTCCCATTCTAGGATTTACTATGTCATACTTTATATTTTTAGGTATTTCATAAATTCTGCCCCTTGATTTTACCCCTTTTGCTTTTAAATATGGAGTAACAGCTAAAGTGATTGCCCCTCCCCCTTGTTTTTTATTAGCTACTACTAAAGGATAAGTAAACGGATCAAGCCCTCTTTCAACGCATTCACAAGAAGCAAAAAAACTTTTTAAATCAATACATAAAATATTTCTTTTAGAATTCATTTTATTTTCCCACCAATCAAACATTTGTTTATATAACGAGTATATAATAAATTTTTATTTAATGCAAGTACCATTTTTTGGAAAAATTATCTTTAAATACTTGTTAAAAAAATTATAACCGATTATACTTTAAATATGAAGAAATTATTATTAAAATTAATCGATATGTATCAAAGGATGCCCATAGCTTTCCATAGCAGGTGTAAATACTATCCAACTTGTTCTAATTATGCTAAAGAAGCTATTACAAAATATGGCGCTATAAAGGGAAGTTTTTTAGCTATTAAAAGAATTTTAAAATGTAATCCCTTTAGTAAAGGCGGCATAGATTTAGTACCTTAATTTTTAATTTGACATTCAAATATTTTTGTTGTATAATCATAACTGTTCTTTTAAAGGGGGAATTTAAATGTTAAATAATGAGAAAAGTAAAAGAATAATTAATGCCGTTATCTTATCTGTTGCTATTATATCTTTAGCAGAAAATTTTAGATTAGGAGCTTCCAAAGCTAAGATTGATAATGATAATTTGTCGATTGAAAATGTGGTTGTAGAAGAACAAACTGGAGAAGAAAAGTGGAATTCATTTTTAGATTCTAATCATTATTATGCTGATTTTTATGAATTACAAGAATTACCTATTGATAAGGTAACTTATACTAAGGAAGAAATAACCAGTTTAATTGCTAAAGGCGAATGCCACAAAATAGTTGTAAATGATTATTGGGTAAAAGATGACACTGAAACAAAAGATGGAATTACTAATTTAATTTATGTTAGATATGAACCTACTACTGATAAGTATTTTGGGATTGGTACTAAATCTGTTAAAACAGAAGATTTAGATGTATTCCTTATTAAAAATAGTAGTATGAAGGGTGGTAATCCATCTTATACTAGTGAAGAAATTGAAGCATTCCTTTTAGCAGGCAAAGCGACGTTTGATGAATCAGAAAAATGTTTCTACGTTAATGTTGGTGGCAGTTTTGTTAGAGGAGACATTACTTGTGTTGTACCTATGGGATATAGTTTAATGTTTAAATATGTTTATGATGGAAATACTAAAACTTATGTAAAGACTAATTCATATTATCAAGTTAAAAATTCACAAGGCATTGAAAAAACTAGAAGACAAACAATTTGGTTTTAAACAAATAAACAATTAATCCAAAAAATGATGCTATGATTAACAAGAGTAGCGGAAACTAAAAAAAGATCATTACAAAGAAAAAATTAATTTTATTGCAAAGCAATATTAAAAGTGTTAAAATAAATTTGTAAAACGTTGATAAGAAACACGATTATTAGATAGTTTTAAGTAGAGAGTTGATGGTTGGTGCAAATCAATTAAAACCCTAATAATTACTATTCTTTGAGTGAGTTAATAAACTCCGGTTAAGACCGTTATCAAAATTTAAGTTAAATAAAAGGATGGTACCGTGTATTTAATATACTCCTTGGTATAGTCCTTTTTATTTTGGAAAGGAAAATATGATGAATATTGAAATATTTACGCAATCTGCTATTAAACTTTCAGGTGATATTAATATTTATTTTGACCCTTTTAAAATAGAAAAGAGTTATAATGATGCTGATTACATTTTTATTACTCACGATCATTATGATCATTATGATGAAGAGGCAATCAAAAAAGTTATAAAAGCTAACACCGAAGTAATTGTTCCTAAAGTTTTAGAAGAAGATGTTAAAAAAATAACCAGTAACTATTTAGTAGTGGAACCAAATAAAGAATATAAATTAGATAATTTAAAGTTTACAACTATTCCCGCGTATAATATTAGTAAAAGTTTTCACCCCAAAGAAAAAGGCTATATTGGTTATAACTTAGAATATAAGAATATCTTATATTATATTATGGGTGATACGGATGTAACAGAAGAAAGTAAAAATGTTAAATGTGATTTTTGCTTTGTACCAATTGGGGGTTATTATACAATGGATTATAAAGAAGCAGCTACATACATAAATAATCTAAAACCAGCAAAAGTTATTCCTATTCATTATGGAAGTATTGTTGGTGATATAACCTTAGGGGAAAAGTTTAAAGAATTAATAAATAAAGATATAGAGGTATTAGTTTATCTGAAGGAGGAATTAAAATGATAAATATTAAAGAAGATGAACATTTAAGTCGCCTTAATCATAGTTGTGCGCATTTACTTGCTCAAGCTGTCAAGCATTTATATCCTAATGCTAAATTTTGGGTAGGACCAGTTATTGAAGATGGCTTTTATTATGACATTGATTTAGGTGATAAAGTTATTACCGAAGAAGATATTCCTTTAATTGAAAAGGAAATGAAAAAAATTGCTAAAGATGGTAAAAGAATAATTAGAAAAGAAATTTCTAAAAGTGAAGCTTTAGAAATGTTTAAAGATGACCCTTATAAATTAGATTTAATTGATAGAATGGATGAAGAAAATACAGTTATTTCTTGTTATACACAAGGGGACTTTACCGATTTATGTCGAGGACCACACGTTGAATCTGTGAAAGAGTTAAAACATTTTAAATTAACTAAATTTAGTGGGGCCTACTTTAAGGGCGATGCCAACAATAAAATGCTTCAAAGAATTTATGGCGTTTGTTTTGATACGGAAGAAGATTTAAATAATTATTTACAAGAATTAGAGGATGCTAAAGCTCGTGATCATCGTAAAATAGGCAAAGATTTAGATATTTTTATGAACCACGATTTAGTTGGTAAAGGTATGCCTTTATGGTTACCTAATGGAGCAATTTTAAGGAAAGAATTAGAAAATTATATTTATAAAAAGGAACAAAAATTAGGTTATAAACACGTATATACTCCTTGTGTTGGAACAGTAGATTTATACAAAACCTCAGGACACTGGGATCATTATAAGGAAAATATGTTTCCGAAAATGCAAGTTGACGATGAAGAATTTGTTTTACGTCCAATGAATTGTCCACATCATATGTTAGTATATGGTAATACTATTCATTCTTACCGTGACTTACCTATTCGAATTGGTGAATTTGCTACTGATTTTAGATATGAAGCAAGCGGCGCAGTTAAAGGACTTGAAAGAGTACGTTGTATGTGTCAAAATGATGCTCACCTTTTTGTCCGTCCAGATCAAATTGGTGAAGAATTTAAAAAAGTAGTTGAATTAATATTAGATATGTATAAAGATTTTAATATTAAAAATTATAGTTTTAGATTATCTTTAAGAGATAAGAATGATAAAGAAAAATATTTTGATGATGATGAAATGTGGGATGAAGCTGAAAATAAACTTCGCAGTGTTTTAAATGATTTAGGACTTAAGTATTATGAAGGTGTTGGAGAAGCGGCATTCTATGGTCCTAAACTAGATGTTCAAATTAAACCAGCTGTTGGACCAGAAGTTACTTTATCTACTTGTCAATTAGATTTTCTTTTACCAAGAAGATTCGATTTATCATATATTGATTCCGATGGTTCTAAAAAAATACCAGTAGTTATCCATCGAGCAATTTATGGTACTTTTGATAGATTCACAGCCTTTTTACTTGAAGAAACCAAAGGCAACTTACCTTTATGGCTTTCCCCAGTTCAAATAAATATTATTCCCGTTAATAATGAATATCATTTAGAATATTGTCAAAATTTAATGAGTGAATTAGAAAATTATCGGGTTGAATTAGATGCTAGTGAGGAAAAATTAAGCTATAAAATGCGTGAAAGTTCTGTAAGAAAAATTCCAGTAACAGTTATCATCGGCCAAAAAGAAGTTGATAATAACACTATTAGTTATCGTTTACTTGGTAGTAGTGATACCATAACTGTTACAAAGGCTGAATTTATCAAATATATAGAAGATAGAATTGAAAGCAAAAACTAGATTAAACTTCTAGTTTTTTTCTTGACTTTCTCTTTCAATAGTTATATATTATAGTTCCGTAAAAAAGGATGATATAATGATTGATCGCTATTTAAAAGATAATGTAGTAACAATTCACGATGATTTTCGAGGTACTTTTAGTGTGCCTTATCAAGATAGTATTGGAGAAATAGTTAATATTGTTAATGATATTGAATTATTAAATATAGCTTTAAAAGAAGTTGAAGATTATAGTTTTTTAACTTCTGATTTTATTAATGTTTTAAAAGATTTAATCTGTATTTTTTCTAGTATTTTTTTGTCTATTTTACTAGGCCTTAATGATTTTGACTTTTTAGCTAATGCAATGCCTATTATAGGAATTATTATGGGGACCCTATATGATTATAGATATAAGAAAGAGAAAGATAAAAAAATAGAAGGCTTAAATTTACAAAAAAATTATATTATAGATGAAATAAACAAGAAAAAAAGTCAAAAAGCTATATTAGAAAGAAATAGAGCTCAAAAATATTTAGTAAAAGAAGAAGTAATTGTCTTAGATAAAATAGCTAAAAGAAAAGCCTTACTACAAAGTACTTTGGATTTATTAATGGATTATAAATTGCATCAAAGATATTTTTGTAAAAACTTTGATAACAAAACTTTAGGAAATATATTAAAAACAGAAGAAGAAAAAAGATTAATTCAAGACGTTATTGTTAAAGAAAGAAGAAGATAGACCTCTTGACTTTTTATAAAAATACGTTAGAATATTATTTTGATTAAGAAAGCAGGGGAAAAATGGTTCAATTTGATCAAGCAATAGTTTATAAATCTACTTTAGATAAAATAAATCAAAAGATTGCTAATTTTGAAAGTATTAATTTAGATATGACGGAGTTTAAAAAAGCAAGAGATGAAATTATCAAAGCTTTAGAATCTGAAAATGTTAAAACTTATCAATACCCACAAAGTGGTAATGGCTTAAAACAAAAAGATTTTTTTAGTCAAAATTATTTAAAATCTATAAATAGTTTAGAAAAATTATATAGTAGTTTGGAAAGCTATGATGTTTATTATAAAGCATCATCTATTTTTAAGTTAATAAGATTATTTGTAAATAGTGATAATAAAAAAGCTGAAGATTTTGAAAAAATAAGAAATATTTTAGTAACTACTTTAAAAAACCTACTTTTATCTGATTCGCTTGATTATAAAGTAGAAGGTCCAATTGTTGAAGATCTTTGTAATATGACTTATCTTTTTATTAAAGAAGAAACAGTCTATTTTGGCCATAGTGAAACATTAGAAAAAATAAAAGGGCTAGATTACTATAATAATTTTTTAAGTGCTAGGGTAGCTAAAGAAATAAGTACTTTAGATGCCGATAATCCTAAATACGCTAAGGTTTTCAAAATTAAAAATGAATTAGATGTAAATGGTGATGTTAATTATGCTAATAGTGATTTAATTAGCGCTATTACGACAACATATATTACATTGGATAAAAAATTAGATATTTTAAGTAATTTAACACAAAAAATAGAAGAGTATAATAAAAAAATGGAAAGCTTACAAAAAGATTTGAAACTTCAAAATACTCAATTAAAAGCGACTAATAGTGTTTATGATAATAGTAAAGATAATTTATTTCAAAAGATTCGTTTAGTTGCCACTTCAATTGCTGTAGCTGCCTCTATTTTAATAGGAGGTAATGCTATAGCTAAAGAATTATTAAAAGAAGAATTTTATGCTAATTCTATAACTTTATATAATCCTGAATCAGATGAAGAATATACTTTTTTAAAAGAATATACAACAAATAAGGATAATAAAGTAATCCTACACGAATATACTCCGTATAAATATGATTTTGAAGGAGAATATATTCGTTCTGATAAGCAATATGATTTAAGCGAAATTGACGAAGATTTAACTTTTGAAGAATACTTAAATTTAGATTTAAAATCTTTAGGAATAGATTGTGATACTAAACATGAATCAAAAATTACTTTAGATGATAAAGATAGATATGAAGAAACATATAAGATTGTTGAAAAGATAGTTGTTGATTTAGATGACTCCAAAATAAGCGAAGATTATGCACAAAACCTATTTTGGTGGCATATTTTAGAATTTATTGTTTTTATGTTGTATAAAGTTTTAACTTGCTTAAATAAGTATTTAACAGTTGATACCGGCCTTTTCGAATATCTTTGGTTATGTCTAAAAGATGATGGCAAAAATGTTAAAGATATTATTGATGAATTAGGAGTCATTAAAAAGACTAAAATGTCTCGTAAAGAATATGAAGAAACACTTAAAAGATTAACCAAAGAAATGAGTGAAATATGTGAAAAATGTAGTGAAGATATTCAAAAATATGAAAGTATATTTGAATATAGTGATGTTCTTAAAGATGACAGATTTATTGAATTTAGTTCAAATATGAGTATGCTTAATGATGTCAAAGATAAAATTGCTTCAACCAAAAAATTAATAAAATAAAAATATTTTAATAAAGAAAGGAAGATAGTTATGGCTATGATGGATCAAGCAATCGTATTTAAAAGTTCTCTAAATAAAATAAATGAAAAAATTGATAACTTTAAAAGTAGTAATTTAGATATGACAGAATTTGAAAAAGCTAGAGATGCCATTGTTAGTTCTTTAGAAGCTGAAAATGTTAAAACATATGAGTATTCCCAAAGAGGAGCCGGCTTAAAACAACAAGACTTTTTAATTCAAAATTACCAAAAAGCATTCAAAAATTTAGAAAGCTTGTATATAGATTTATCAAAATATGATATTTATTACCAAGCAGCCTCTATTTTCAAATTAATTAAAATATTTTTAAGTACCAAAGAAAAACAAGAAGAGGAATTTACTAAAATAAGATCTATTTTAATAACTACTTTAAAAAACTTACTTTATTCTGATTCTCTTGATTATAAAGTTGAAGGACCAGTCATTGAAGGTATCTACGATATGACTTATCTATTTATTAAAGAAGAAATAGCCTATTTTGGCCATAGTGAAACATTAGAAAGTATAATTAATTTAGAATATTGTTGTAATTATCTAAGTCCAAGAATAAAAAAAGAATTAATGACTTTTGATTTAGATAATCCTAAATATTTAGAAGTAACTAAAATAAAAAATGAAATGGATTCTAAAGGTGACTTTAATTATACTAATCCATCTTTAATTAAAGCAATTGTTAATGCATCCATTACTTTAGAAAAAAGATTGAAAACAGTTAAAGAATTAGCAAAAAAAATTGATAAATATAATAAAACTTTAACTGATTTAGAAAAAGAAGCAAGTAATTTCAATATAAAAATTTCTGATGTCAATTATAATTTAAAAGATCATAAGAAACCTTTATTTAAGAAAATGGGGGTAGTGTTTGTAAATATTGGCTTAGCCATAACTCTTTTAATAAGTGCCAATTGGATATCTAAAAGACTTACTAAAAATGATCAGTATGGGCAAACGACAACCATTTACAATTCGGAAACAGAAGAAGAATATGTATTACCAAAAGAATATGTTTCTGATAAAAAAGATAAAGTTACTTTATATAATTACACACCTTATAGAGAATATATAGAAGATGATAATTATCATCAAGAGTCTTATGTACGTTCTGTTAAAACTTATGATTTAACATCTGTTGGTGATATGACTTTTGAAGAGTATCTAGCCTTAGATTTAAAAACTTTAGGTATTGAACCCAAAGAAAATAATGAATACAAAAATACACTAGATGTAAGTGATTTATATACAGAAGCTTATAATATAATTGAAAAAATTACGACTAATCAAAATGATAAGATAACTACTTATGAAGAAAGAGGGGGTGTATGCGTAGCGCTTTTATTTTTAGCAGCTTTAATTTATGTCATTTTATATTATGCGATAGAAGATTCGGAAAATCGCCGAGGTATTGAATGCTTTAAAGGAATTATTGAAGATTTAAGAGATATTAAAGACGAAAAAATGACCAAAAAAACTTATGAAAAAAAATTAAAAGAATTAACTAATCAATTAAATGATTTTTGTAATCAAAATATCAAGGTCATTAATGAATTAGAAAATTTAATTCCTTATTTAGAACAAGATAATTATGATAAAGATAAAATAAGAAATTTAAATGGAAGTATAGAATTAGCCCGAAAATTAATAAAAGAGAATAGGTCATAAAAGGCTGTCAATAGTTTTTGAAAATGTCTTAAAATTTTTAAAACATTAACGGGAAAAATATTCTCGTTTTTGTTTGAAATT
>CANQKO010000025.1 GCA_947624505.1 uncultured Bacilli bacterium
TACTGGAAAAAATACATATTATGTATTAAAATAAAATTGATTGATTTACTATATATCAAATCGTTATGAGTGAAAGTCAATCGCTCCATTAAGGTTTAAACTTGCACTTTAGCAAGTTTTTTATTTATATAACAGTAGGTATGTTTTTCTTGTTTGAAAATAGATAGTAATTATTATTTATTAACTTTTTTCATTTAATTCAAAATTCTTCTTTTCTTCTTCTACAGCAATAATTAATTCTTGTTCTGTTGGCATATGTAATTTATATTCCGAAGAGAATATTGTTTTATTATCTTTTGGAAGAGTATATTTTACAACTGTTTCATTTTTATTTGTTGATAGTAATATGCCAACTGTTGGATTTTCATCATCTTGTTTAATTTCTCTATCATAATAATTAACATACATTTGCATTTGTCCTATATCTTTATGTGATACTTTGCCAATTTTTAAATCAATGATAACAAAACATCTTAAAAGTCTATTATAAAAAACTAAATCAGGATAAAAATGATCCTCTTCTAAAGTTAATCTAACTTGGTTTCCAACTAACTAAAACCTTTACCCAATTCTAACAAAAATTCTTTTAAATGTTCTATAATATTTTTTTCTAAATCAGATTCTAAATAATTCGTATTTTCTTTTATATCCAAAAATTCTAAAACAAAAGAATCTTTTACTAAATCTTTACTTGTTTTTAGTATTTGTCCTTTTTCAGATAATTCTAAAATTTTTTCCTTATCAGCAGATAAAGTTAATCTTTCATAAAATAATGAATCTCTTTGTCTTTGAAGTTCTCTAACACTTCATTTTGAATTAATTGTTTCTTTCATATAAAAATTTCTTTTAGGTTCTTCATCAATTTTTATAAGTTCTAAATAATGAGACCAACTTAATTGCGACGACACTGTTGTCGCAATTGGAAAACATACATAAAATTTTCGCATTCTTTCTAAATTTCTTTTGGAAAACACCTTACCAAATTCAACCATTAATTTTTGTGATAACTTTTCAAGCACCGCATCACCATAAATAACTTGCCCTTTCATCACCTTGTTGTATTTCCATTTACCTATATTCCAATATAAATTAAGCATTTCAGTATTAACAGTTTGATATACTTTATTTCTACTATTTATAACTAATTCTTTTATACTATCAAATATGTGATTTATTTCATCATCATTTTTTACTAATTTGTTGCTCATCATATTCCTCCAATCATATGCATATCAAAAGTTTGTATATTAATTATACAATAAATATAATTTTTTTCCACACTTCCGTTGTATTTTAAGTATAATTAATATATAATTTTTATAGAAAGAGAATTTAGTTCGTAACTTGTAGCTTAATCGCTCCAGTGACGAATCTGTTCGAACTTTTCGGACATTGATATATAGGAAAGCCAATCGAACGATTGGTATTTTTTATACCCATAAGGTATTTTTGATACACTTGTCAAAATTCCTAGGGGTAAAAATTTTTACTGCATCACAATCTTGCCTTTTTACTACATCGCTACATCCAGCAAATTTTTCTATAATAATCTAAAACTACTAAATTATTTGTAGATCTATTATTAACTTGGCAATAGTTTAATAATTAATCTATAGATTCAAAATATTCACCATCTATAGAGTATAATCTCATTTCATAACTAGGTATTTCTTTTAATGGATCATCATTAACGGCTTCTAATTTTTCTCATTAAATCTGCTGATTTTGTTATTTGATCATCTTCAATATCATCGCTTTTTGGTAAACTTTCATAACCCCTTAATACCTCTTCAGTTCTACTTTGATCATACTCAAAATCACTTAATAATTTTGCAACAGTTTCACTATCATTTGATCCAGTATATTCATAATTAGACTTTGTTTTTGGCATTGTACCACCTTTCTTCCTAACTTCTCTAGCCTTAGCAATTTCTTCATTTACTAAATTCAAAGGAATCTCTTGGATTCCATCTCTTGATGATATTTTCTTGCAGAAATAAGTGTTATATATAATGTCTTCGGAAATAGAAACATATTTATCTTCGTCATAATCATTTGCAACAATTTCGGCTGCTACAGAAATTGCTTTTGGATTTTTTATTAAACAACTCTTTGCAACTTTAATACCACTTGGCTTAATTACAAGATATTCTTCGTCTTCTAGAATACTTATTACTCTTCCACTAATTAAATCAATAAAATAACTACCATTAGTTTTAGGCATTCCTTTAGGATTACCTAGTTTATCTAAGTATAAGGTAAATGAATCAATTTTATCTTTAACAAAAACTTGTGAACCAGATTTTGTTATTTGTTTCCAATATTCAATATTATTAAGTTTCAATTCATACGTTTTTAACATTTTTGAACCCTCCTCAAAACTTAGTATATCATAGAAATTTCATAAATTGTATACTTTCACATTTTATTTTTAATCAATTGTTTTTTTAAAATTCTTCTACCATTTTTAGCTCCAGTTCCTAATACTGATATTTCCGTATTGGTTTCACTTTCAATCCAACTAAAATATTCTCTTAAATATTTATTAAAATAAAAATCATCAAAATTACCAGCCATTTCTTTATAATCTAATCCTAAATGTTGAAAAAAGTTTAAATATAAGCTAGAAGGAGTATTAATACAACAGTTGGCTTTAAGTTTGGCAATATCTAAATCAAATACTCTTCTTTCCATTTTAGTTACTGTTGTTTGTTCAGATTGATCGAATAACGTATTAGGAGGAAACCCGTCAATTATAGGAAGTTCAATAAGTCTTGTTTCATAGTTTGCTAATCCCTTAAACTTATAAACCAATCTTTCTAATTCTAAAGCCTCCAACAAAGTTATTGAATCAATTTTTCTATTTCGATAATTTTCACCTAAAACTTGTTTTAAATAAGCCTCTGGACACTGACTAATTAACTTTTTTAGACGTTTTTTCCTTTCTGTTAGAAAATTTTGATAACACAAAACATCACCATCAAAAGGATATTCACCAAACATTGAAGCAAGATTAATTTGGGTCCAAGTTAATTTTTCTCCTTTTCCATAATCACCAGAATAAATATAGTTGCCATCGCGAGTAATATTGCTTATTCTAATTGGAAAAGGTCTAATTACCATAATAGTTTGAAGAAGTCTTTCGGGTGAAATACCCGAATCAGCAAGTAATTGCGAAGTTGAAACATTTCTACTTGTAACATAAGGCCAATTACCACTATGATTCAAATCCAAATCACAACCCTGGGAGCCTTCTAATATTATATATTCATCTGGATTATCAAGATGTTTATACAATCTTTCTAACCATTCTTCATTAGAACAAACTATAGCATTTTCAAATGATTTAAAAAATTTAACTTTTGGATCTCGACCTGCTTTTTCAGAATTAACAGCCCAACAGCCTTTAAAAGTAGAGCCACTTTTAATTGTCTCTCTTTCTCGTTTTTTGTGTCTTTCTTCAATTAAGGGAACTAACTCGTGAATATATATTTTTCTATCACCTAAAAATTTTTCAACACTTGCATATTCTTTTTTAAATTCTTCCATATCAATAGCAGAACCGGGGCCGATAAACAATTCCGTTTTAGGATTAACCGCAGATACAGGAATATTTCTAAAAATAGTAGTCTGACCCAATTCATCAACAAATGTATGACCAGCATTTGGCATACAATTAGTAACAGAGGCTCCTAGATTAATAGATTCAAGAGTCGCTATTTCTCCAATTACTTTTGCTTTACCACAGCTTCCCGCTTCTCCATCAATTACAGATATTACATTTTTTATCATTCAATACCCCATTAAAAATTATTTTAAATCATTAATTACACCATTTATTAAATTTAAATCAGACGGTATAATATATTTAACATTGGCCATTTTAAACAAAACTAAAGGTATAATTGCTCCACTTCTTGCTCCATCCATCCATTTTGGATTTGATGGCATTAAATTATATAATTCATCCATAGATATATCATAAAATACCTTTTTAGTTCCTTTGATATAATCATCTAAACTTAACATATATTTATGAATATTATCATTAAATAAATTATTATTAACTAAATTAAAGCCAGTTAACAATTCAAATCTTTCTTCTCCACCAGTAAATATTGCACAATCATAATCGTTATCTAATTTAACATTAGCTAATCTTTCCACTACAAAATTTTCCATTTCTTCTACTGTATTTTCACTATATTTATTATTTACTTTACTAAAGTTATTTAATAAATCAGCTACACCCAAGTTTAAATTTTTTGTATCAGTTATCTTATCACCAATATATGTAACTAATTCAGTAGTTTTACCACCCATATTTATGATTAAAACTTTTTTACCATTATAGTTATTTGCCATTGCTTTTCCCAAATAATAGTTTTCTATCCCGTGACTAATAATATTAAAATGCAAATCAAATTTTTCATTAAATAACTTAACTAATTCTTGTTTTCTTGCAGTTATTAAATTTCTAAAAATTCCCGTAACAAAAATGTGAGTATTATAATACTTTAAATCATATTTTGATTTTAATTCTTCAAAATAATTACAAAGCTCTTTTAAATTATTTTCACTAATTCCTAATTCTTCATTAAAATCATTTTTAAAATAAATAGAATGTTCTTCAAGCAATTCTAAATTATTTTCGTATTTATAAACTTTTATTGTCGATGATCCAAGATCTATATAATAACCTACCATTTTTAAAACTCCCTCTACAAACTTATTATATCACAAAAATGATATAAACCAAATATTATTTATTTAAATTAACGTAGCAAAAATTTTTTGCCATAAACTTAAGGAGTATGATAAAATTGTAATAATTAAAATAATAAAGGAAGTGCAAAGATGAAAAAATATCTTATATATGATTTTAAAGAAGAATTGGAAAGAAGATGAAACCTTGAAAATTGAATTTAAAGATAATTACATATATAGTGATTTAAAAGATATATTACTTAAAAAAGATAACAAGGTTTTAAGAATCTTTTATAGTGGCAATGGAGATCTTTATTTTGATATCATTAGTAATTATACTTATGATGAAAATAATAATAAAATAGCTTTTTTAGAATTTGATAAAAATGATGTTGGATATAATTATTTTAATAAACTTTTTAATGATATTGTAAATTGCAATGTCTATGCTAAAGATAATTTAAATACAGATTTAGCTATTAAAAGAGCAAATCAAAAATTGGTAAATAATGGCATTATTGAATGGTATAGTGATTCCATTTATGATGAGAAAGCTAATTTATTAAAAATAATAAACGCAAATGGATTAATTAGATTAACATTTGTTAGTAATCGTGAAGATCCTTGTTATGGCTTTAGCATTAGAATTTGTAATTCTGGCTCTAAATACTATCCTTTTAATATTTGTTTTATGAATTTATATAACCAATTTCAATTATTAGCAAATAAAGAAAAAGAAACTAAAAAAATATTAACTAAGTAATTTAATTATTCAAATTTAACAGTTAAATTATCTTTATTTAAATCTGGTAAATTATCAATATGACCAATTAAAGTATAACTATAATTAGTAGTAAATGTTTTATAAAAAATAACTAAGCAATTATTTCCATAAAGCATTACATCTCCCTTATTAATTTGTTTAGGATTAACGGGATTAGTAGGTAATATTTCATCTAAATAAATATACTTTTCATTACCATTTAATTCTTGCATCTTAAATTCTTTAGGTAACATTTTTAGAAAAGACTTGACTGTTTCATTATCATAAACTTCTAAAGAATAATTTTTATTATCTATAATAACATTTATATTTTTCATAACAAATTCCTTCCTATTATCTTTCTTAATATTTTTAAAAACTAACAAAAGAATTATTAAAATAATTAAAAATATTAAAACTATTTTGATTCTTTTTAACATATTTTCTTCTCTCCAATAATTATAATTTTCTATTTAATCTATTTACTGCTTCTTCTACATGTCTTTAACATAACCCGGTGGTATCATCCATATCTATAAGCATTTCATCATTTTTAATAGTGCTTGTTTTAATTAAATACGGACATAATGATTTAATTAAAGATGGTTCATCATCAATGATAATAAAACTTTCAACATTCCTTCCTTCTAGATAAGCATATATTTCTTTTTCCCGATCACCATCAATAAATGGTGTAATATCATAAATAGTTAAATTATATTCCGCTAACAAAGTAACTAATTTTTGCATTTTGGGGCTGCAAGGAACAAACTTGCCATCCACCATTTGCCCTTTCAAACGCCAAGTAGAAGAAAGAACAATATAAGCATTAGTCTTATCTACTATTTCTTTTAAATAACCTACTCTTTCTAAATCAATTTCAATTCTTCTTTGTTTTGTTTTTTGATATTCTTCATAAATATCCATAAAAGTTTTTCCTGTATTTAATACTCCATCAATATCTAAAAATATTATTTTCATACTTCCCCCAACATTTCCTATATTATAACATAATATTTTTATTTTATCTATTAGATACTTTACATAGATTTTAATTTCTTATTAGACCTAACAATCATATATATAGACATAGATGTATTTATAATACACACCACAAATCCCATTATGCTAGTCATTATAATTTTAAATTCACTATCATTTCCAAACTCTGAAACCATAGCTACTTCCAAAGAAATAAAGGAAATCATTGCGACCGTTAAGTTAATACATTTACTTGATGCTAAAAGTGGACTTTTATTTTTTCGATATTTAATGACATTTATAATGGCACTTATAATTAAATAAAAATCATATAAAGCAACTATATAGATAATAAACCCTGCATAAATTATTTCTTGATTTTGTTTAATAATTAAAACTATCATACCTGATAATATTAAATTTAAAAATAAAAGTATAATACCTGTTAATTTTAGTTTTTTGTATTCTTTTGGCAAATTTACTCCTACTTCATTTTTTATATCTTTCACAATAACTAATTTCATTAAGCAAAGAATCAAATAATAAACTGCAAAAGTAATAAACCACCAAGAAGAATAATAAAGGCCAAAAGTAAGTTTAAAGATACCATAGAAAAAATTTAAAAAAAGAGAAAATGTTAAAAAGTATTTAGTTATTAACAAACTATTTTCTTTATACACATTATATATATTAGATTTTTTAAAAGCATTATTACTAAATTTACATACCTTATAAAACCAAAGACAAAATATAATTAAGGCATAAGTAGATAAAAGATAACTTATATAAGCAATAGGGGTGTTTTCTAAGTGAAAACTAAAAACATAAATAAGCAAAGCAAAAGCTAAATTAAATAGAATGAATCCAATTATTTTATTGGGAAAAAATAATTTATTTAATACATTTTTCATAGTGCACCTCTAACTATATATAATTATACCATCAAAAGAAAAAAGGAAGAATATTCTTCCAAGATATAACTAATCTCTATTACTTTTTAAATAAGAATATATTGGGTAATTAAGGACACATATAAGTAAACCAACAATACTCGTAATAATACCAATTAGTAAATCTGTTTTTGTTGGATCACCAACCATAACTTTACTCATACCGTATCCCATTATTAAAGCTCCAACTATTCCTATAAGCCAAGTAAATACAATTCCAAAGTTTATAGGTTTATGCTCTTTTTTAGGGTGATTACTTCTATAAACAGGAATAATGCAAAGGAGAATAATAAATCCTAAAATGGCTACGACAACACCTGATGCAAATAATTTCCACTCTGGTATTAAGCACATACACATACCTATTGCAAATACTAAACCACCGATAGTTCCAAAAATAATTTCTAATAAAGTTTCTTTTTTCATACTCTTTCCTCCATATAACTTTATTTACTTAATTTTTCTTTAATTTCTTTTTGGATTTCTTCTGTTGTTTTTGAATATTTATGTTGTTCTTGCTCTCTTTCTTCTTGTTCTTTTTGTAATCTTGCTTTTGCTTCTTCTATTGTTTCATCATCTTTTTTTAAGAAAGTATCAACAAATTTATCTTCAACTTTCTTATAGCCACCAACAACTGTGTTCTCAACTGCTTTGTATCCACCAACAACTGCTTTTTCAATTTTCTTATTAGCATCTACGATTTTAGACATATAATCACTTCCTTCCAAATAATTAGACACTTGTCTTTTTTTTACAATTTTAGTATAATCTTTACGAAAGAGAAATACAATCAACAATTTATAGACATTTGTCCAATTAAAAGGAGTTAAAATATATGAATACACCAAATAATAAAAGAAGAAAAGAAACACGAGATAAAATAAGTAAAGTATTTATAACTTTACTACAAAACAAAGAAATAAATGAAATATCAGTTACTGACATTTGCAAATTGGCGAAAATAAATCGTTCTACCTTTTATGTTAATTATCTTGATATTTATGATTTAGCTGATCAATTAGGCCAAGAATTAGAGCAAGAAGTATCATTTTTATATCAAGAAGAAAAAAATAACAAAAATAATTCAAATGATTTTTTAAAACTTTTCAAGCATATAAAAGATAATCAAATTTTTTATAAAACCTATTTTAAATTAAATATGGATCAAAATTTTATTATAAGAGAATATGATTATAACTTATCAAAAAAATTATATGGAGACAAATATATTGATTATCATATGGAATTTTTTAAAGCGGGACTTAACGCTATTATTAAAAAGTGGCTTAGTAATGGATGCAAGGAATCACCTGAAGAAATTGAAAATATTTTAAAAAGTGAATATCAAAATAAAAATAATATATAAGTTAAGTTTGAAGGACAAGTACTAAAATTGACTTATTAAAGGATTGGATATTTGGCTAAAATCATCTTTTTAGCTTTAGCTTGGCCATCTTTTAAAGATGTTTCAAAAAAGTCTAATCTAACTTCATTATAACCATTATCATTTTTACTAGTATTATACGGATTTAAAACAATATATTCTTGTTCAAATGCAGAAATAATTGGTTTATTTCTTCCATCAGTTGACTCTTTAATAGCATTAATACTTTTACCAGATTCTATATCAACATAAGTTTTATGCTCGGCACTTTTTGAATTTATTGCTGTATCTTGATAGTAATAATTTGTTTCTTCATAACAAACGCGCCAATCAATATTATAAGATCTTGTACAAACATAAATACCATTAGTTTTAGTTATACTATAATTTGCTAAGAGCATATCTAATACTTCTCTAATATTAGTATCCAAAGTAACTTCTTTTGTCTTGGTCATTACTAAGTATTCTTTAACAAAATAATTATCTAATAATTCTTTAATTCTTTCTCTTCTTTTTATTTCTTTAGCTACTAATTCTCTTAATTCAAGTAATTCGTTTCTTTTCATAAAAATTCCTTTTTATTTAGCTCTTTTTCTTACTAATTCTTTAGGCATTTCTTTTGCCATTTCATAATTTTTGTAACTATCATCATCGGTTACTTCTTTAATAATTTTAATATATTGAGGAATTTTAATATCTTCATCTTCACTATTTAATTCAACTTCCATTACGGCTTCCATATTCCATTCAGGATAGATATCAATTTCAAAATATTGATTATTTTCTGATATACAATATCTGGTTTTATGAATAGTATGTAACTTTGTATCAGCTTCCATTAACAAAGTTAAATATTCCTTTTGGGTAAGTTTTCTTTCTGTTTCAATTCTCTTTAAATTAGTAATTTTTCTTTTCTCAGTTAAATAATATAGATAATCCCCATTAATACCTCTAGCTCTAATTCTTCTTTCTACATTATTTTTGCTTTTTAAATAAGTTTGAGAAATATCAACTTTAGTACAATTTGGCATATTTTCTAAATCCTTAATATTTGGATAATATATTAGGAATTTTCTTTCTATTTCAAATGGTTCTGGTTCTCCTAAAAAAGATGCTATTTCTTTTAATAATCTTTCTAATTTTTCTTCAAATTCAGTACTATTATCGATTATTCTAAAGTGCGGATGTCCTGTCCAAGCAGATATAATTCGATTATCAAGGGCTTGTGCTTCTTCTACGCTTTCAGTTCTAGCCCTATTATTGGCAAGAGTATAAAAATTTTCTTTGCCTTTAGCAGCACTTGCAAGATGAAATATTGCATCATAAGAATCTCTTTCTAATATTTCACTAGTCCCTAATTCTTTTAAAGCTCTTTTAAATTCAGCATCTTTCATATATGCTTTATTATCTAAAACCCCTCGATCACAAACAATAAGTATTTTATCATTTTTCATTTTTTTAGCTGCGTCATCATATATTTGTTCTTTTAATTTTTGTAATCTTATTTGAAATGTTTGATAGTCATAATTACTTTCACAAGTCCAAGGTGCTATACCATTTGTTATTAAATCAGTTGCGGTTTCTGGTACTTTCAAAACAGAATAACCTCTTTTAGAAAAGTAATTATCAATCCAAGTTAGGGCTGTTGTTTTGCCAGCACAAGGACCACCAGTTAAAACAATTTTACTTACTTTTACTTTTTTATCTGTTCCATCTTCATTAAGTAAATTACTTAATGGAACATTATATAAAGCCGCTAGCAATTTTAACTTTTCTAAATCGGGTTTAGATTTTCCTGTTTCCCATTTACTAACGGCCTTATCGCTTACATCAAGTTGATATGCTACAAATCTCTGAGTCAAATTATTATCTTTTCTAAGTTGAAATAGATAATTGCCAAAATCAATATTATTCATTTATATTTCCTCCCTACAATTAAATTATACAATAAAACTTATTTAATCGTTTCAACTAATGCTCTACTTTGGGTAGAACTTTTAAAGGCTAAAGATGCTAAATAACAAAAAAGCACCATAATTTATGATACTTAATTTTTGCTTTCTTTATTTAAACTAAGATTTTTACTTTTTTGTAATCCCAAAGTTTCTATAAAAATAGATTTTACTTTTTCTGGTTCTTTTGTCATTTCATTATTAATATAATATTCAACTAATCTATTAATGGTATCTTCTAAATTACTAAATTCTTGATAATCAAATTTATTAAAACGATCAATTATATAAAATTTAAAAATTTCAACGCCATCTTTGATGCCTTCTTCGATACAAGCATCTCCCTCACCATAATCTATACAAGCCCCTAAATAGGGTAAATATTCTAAATCAGTTTCCTTTTTTAATCTTCTATAAATAATGTTATTATTTTCAATAGTAAAATATTTACTTTCATATTCAATATGACCAATTACATCATCAAATAGTTCATCAGTAAGTTTTATTTTCTCTTCCATCAATTTGTACCCTCCTTAACACACTTTATTATAAGTAAAATATCTCCTCAAATCTATAAAGGATATTATAAACATTTATTGTTAATTATTCAAACAATATTTGTTAATTATTTCCTTACTTTGCTAGTTGCTTTTACTTTTCCAATTAACCTTATTTTTATTATTATTTCTTTTTTTCCATAATACTTAATTGAGAAAAGACTACACAAAATAAAGAAGGAATTACTGCATAACCTGCATTTACTTTTCCTTCATTTATTAAAACATAACCTGCCCCAATAAGTGTGAGAATAAAAAAGATAAATGATAATATTCTAAATACTTTCTCTTTCATCAAGCTATACCTCGTTTCTAAATTATTTTTCATCTTTTTGAAATATTAAAGATAACTTTTCAATATCACCAGTTCCTCTTGTTTCATTAGGAACATAGCCAGAATATTCCCAGCCATCTTTAATCATTTTTTTAATGATTTCATTAATATTAGGAAAAACATATTTACTACCTTTAAAACCACCCCAACCACTAAGTTCTGATTTAATTTCAATAAATTTAATTTGTTTCATAACTATTCTCGTATAATCAATCTTATAGAAATATTAATTAATTTCTTATTGATTGATCCCTTTCTATTTAATATTTTTTTATTATACATATAGATGTATAATAAAAAGCGCACTGTGGATTTGTTCCTATATCTTTACAGCCATTTATGGACTTGTCAACTACCACGCACTGGAAGTACGTGGCTTATTTTAGGTACTGAAAGTACATTTAGCGAGTAAACTCGCTTAACCTACTATTTTAAATGTTTCTTCATATTCATCTGCTTGATTTTCTATATATTCTTTTATTATTTCTTGTGTTACTGTCCCTACACTTCGACAAAAGTAGCCACTTGACCACAAATGTTGTCCCCAATATCTTCTCTTTAAATCTTTATATTCATTTAGCAATACTCTTGATGTCTTCCCTTTTATTTGCTGTATTAACTTTGAAACGCTTAAACTCGGTGGACATGATACTAATATATGTATATGTTCTTTCCCTACCGAACCTTTTATTATTGTTACATCCATACTATTACAACATTGCCTTATTATTTCTCTTGCTCTTAAGGCAATTTTATTTATCAATACTTTATATCTATATTTTGTTGTCCATACTATGTGATACTGTATATCGTATTGAACGTGGCTACTTTTTCGCATTTCTAACAAACCTTCTTTGGTTTGCTATTATAGCACTTTTTATTTTTAACGGCAATAAATTGCCTTTAAACCCTTCAAGGGTTTACGTGCTAAAGCACGTGGCCTGAACCTTTTTTTCGAAACGGTGAAAATATAAATTAACATCGTTTTCTATTTCTAAAGATAATCTTTCAATTGTTCCATCTGTATGAATATTATCCATATCTCTTAATACACTATTTGGAAATATTCTTTTCATATCTTTAACATAATAACTGCCATCTCTAGGAATAATGTAATTTTTTACTATGAATTCATCATTTTCTTTTACTAATTCGAATTTATGAGGAATAGATGAACCGACGTCTCTAATTAACTTACCATCTTCTAAATAATATTGTTCTTGCAATACCCAAGCATAAACATAATAATGATTATTTAAATCCTCATTTATAAGATAAATTTTCATTGCAGCAAAAGATTTTTCATTTTCATAATGTTTATTTTCTTCATCTTTTTCAATTAAATATTTTTTAATAACATTTTCAATATTAAAGTCAGCAAAATTCACTGGGGGAGCATATTTAAATCCCCAAGTACTAAAGAATACTGGTTCATTATTTCGCATTCTCATAATATCAATGCCAAATAAAATTAGTAAAGTTAATAATATTAAACAAATTATAATTGTAGAAAATGAATAAACAAATTTAATCCTTTTTACTTTTTGATTAGAATAGTCAATAGTATTTACAATATTTTCCTCAAGCTTCTCTTGATATTCTTTTTCACTAACTTTTTCACCACTTAATAAATCATTTAATGAAATATCAAGTTCACTACATAGAGGTTTAAAAAGAGAAACATCTGGTAAGCATTTTCCATTTTCCCAACGACTTACCGACTTATCAGTTACAACTAACCTTTCGGCAAGCTCTTCTTGTGTTAATTTTTTTCCTTTTCTCAAATCTGCTATAAACTTTCCTATTTTTTCTTGATTCATATTTTTTGCTCCTTTCGAAAATAATTATATAACTCATATCAAGTAATAAACAGGACATAAAGCGAGAGTTAGACAAAATATATTTTTTTCACTTGTTTCATTAATTATAATACCATAAAAAAGCAAACTATTCCTAATCTGCTTATATAAATTAGTATTTTTAATAAAGTTCATTATTATAACTTTCAAGTAGTTCTTGACATTTTTTATTTTGAATCTGATGAATTTCTAAAATATCTTTCTCTTTGTTTTCTAAATAATTATATATCATATCATCTCTAAAGCCAATTTTTGCAACTTCTTTTCTATTAGTTACAAAATAAATTTCTTTAATATTAGCCCAAATTATTGCTGATAAACACATAGGACAAGGTTCACTAGTGGAATATATAACACAGTGAGTTAAATCATAAGTGTTTAATCTTTTGCAGGCATCACGAATAGCAACTATTTCCGCATGGGCTGTCGGGTCTTTTTCTTTTAAAACTTTATTATTTCCATAACCAATTATTTGATTATTTTTAACAACAACTGCTCCAAATGGACCACCTTCTAAATTTTTAACTCCTTCTTTAGCAAGTTCTATGGCTTTATCAAAATATTCTTGCATACTTAATCCTCACTTCTATCTATTTATTTTTTAATTCTATAACTACTAACTCTGGTCGATTATTTACTCTAAATGGTAAAATACTATTACCAATTCCCCGACTTACTATCATTTTAGTATCATCTATTTCATAGACGCCACTTGTATACTTAGGAAATAAACCTTGATTAGGAGCAATTAATCCTCCAATAAAAGGTATTCTTATTTGTCCCCCATGTGTATGACCTGATAAAACTAAATCAAAATTATTTTTAGCATAAGTTTCTATAAGTTCAGGTCGATGAGATAATAAAATACTAAATTTATTTTTATCATACTGAATAGGAATTAAACTATCTTGAATTATTGTTGAATCATCACGATAAGTATTAAAATTAAAACTTGGATCATCAATACCTATTAAATTTATTTCACTATTTTCTTTTTTAATTATTTCTAATTTACCATCTAAAATAATTACTTTATTTTCTTCTAGTTTATCTTTAAATTCTTCATAACTTTCTATTCTTGCTTCGTGATTTCCTGTGACATAATAAACTGGTGCTATGCTAGTAATTTTTTTCACAAACGATATAGCAGTATTAATATTTAGTTTATAAGAATCTATTAAATCTCCAGTTAAAACTATTATATCTGGTTTAGAGTTTTCTATTTCTTCTACTAAATCATTTGTTAATTTTTTAGATTTAGTGTTATGAAAATCGGAAATTTGCACCACTTTAAAACCATCAAATACCTTTGGAATTTTATTACTTTCAATAGTATAATTACTAACTTGCAAATAATTATTTTCATAATATAAATATAAACTTATTAAAAATAATAAAATAATACTAATTAAAATAATTATTTTTGTTTTTGTTTTCATTTTAATTCACTTATTCCAATCACTTTTTCTAATGATTTTTCTTTCCCAAAGGAATATCCTATTATTCCTTCATTTAACCAATATTGATTTTCTTCTGAATTACCTTCGGTTTTCGCTATATATTGAGTTTGTAAGATATGCATAGCGTTTGCTAACCTATAAAAAATTCCGAATGTTTCTAATTCATAATCAGTTAGTTTATTATATTTGTTATATTCACTCAATAATAAAGATATATTTTTATATGTATTTTCTTTTGAATTTTTATCTAAGCACATATTACATGAAATAACGGCTAAATCAATTATTCTTGGTAAATAATTTGAAACAGCAAAGTCAATAATCCAAATTTTTAAATTTTTATCAAGCATTACATTTGTACTTATTATATCTCCATGTACAAAAGCTTTAGGTAATTTTTCTAAATCTACTTTTTTATATTCGTCTACTAACTTATCAAATTCATCTTTATACTGATCTGAAATATAATTCCTTTTTTGATTATATTCTAAAATAAAGTTTATAATTGCCCAATTATCATAAATAAAATTAGGCCTAATATCTAGATTATTTATCATTGCTGTTTGTTTAGCTAGTTCTTTTATAACCTCTTCACTAGGATTTTCTTGTAATTGAAAGTAATTTTTTCCATCAATAAATTCAAATACACATATATCGTAACTATTTCCTTGATAATTTAAATTTAAAGCCACATCACCATTTACTAATATAGGCTTTGGAGCATTAATATCACTATTTGCAACAGCTTTAATTCTAACCAAATAATTTTCAACATCTTCTTTTGTTCTAGCTTTATTAAAAATTTTTACACAATATTTTCCTTTAGAAGTTGTTAAATAGTAGTTATAATCTTCATATCCTATTGTTATTAATTCATTAGATACAAAATCATCTAAATCATAAGCTTTACATATTTCTTTTGAAATATTTTCTAAATCTGTATTTAATTCAATTCTTTTATTAAAATCTTGTAATTCAAATTTATTCAAAGTATAGTCATCTCACTTTCTCTTCATTTACTTAGTCAAAGATGAATTTACTAATTTAAAACTTAATATAATTATATCACATTTTTTATTTGGATTATCTGGTATGATAATTGAAGCATTATTTATAAAAATTTACAAATCCTCGTAATTTCAAATAAAAGCAAAAATGAGAAAGTTTTCGCTCTCCTAAGTTTATTTAAATTTTCCTATTTTTTCCATAATGCTAGAAAATCAATCATTTTACTCGTTATTGTAAATAGTGGTATGTAATTATTCATTAAATTCGTCTCAAATTCTTATATACTATTATTTGTATTTAAGTTCAATACATATTACTTAACTCTTGCTTAATTCTTACTTAAGTTTTTGATATATATTAAAAATGATGCAAAGTAAAGGGGATGTTGATAAAATAAATTATTTATTTTCTAACATCCCCTTTTTATTGGAATAGATTATTTATAAATTTTTTTAAACTGATTTTACTTTTTTGGTTCTTTGTAATATCCATTTCT
>CANQKO010000026.1 GCA_947624505.1 uncultured Bacilli bacterium
AAAGGTATATTCTATCATACTATTAATGGGACATTTTAAAAAAATCTTTATGGGACATTTCTAAAAAGGATTAACAAATATATTATTTCAAGTTTTAAAATGGTTAAATTTATGCTATAATTTTTATAGTTTAAAAAGCGTTGGTGTTAAAATAGAAAATAAAGGTGAAGTAAAAGCAAAGTAAAGAATATCGTAGTTTTATTGCTTGATTTATAATTATGATTTTTCTATTTTATTAAAAATATTAAAAGTGAGTGTATTATATGAATATAAAAATTAGAAATGCTGGTGTTACTTTAGGGGTTAATACAATATTAGAAGAAGTCAACCTAGATATAAATGAAAAAGATAAAATAGCTATTGTAGGCCGTAATGGAGCCGGTAAAACAACACTTTTAAAAGCTATAATAGATAATTCATTATTTGAAAGTGGTGTAGGAGACGAAAAATTTAGTATTACTACTTTAGGTAAATTTAATATTGGCTATTTAGAACAAATAGCTTTTAGTAATGAAAATAATACTTTAATAGATGAAGTAAGAGAATCTTTTAGTAACTTAATTAGTATGGAAAATAGAATAAATAATTTAGTTGCTGAAATGAATAACAATAATGATGCTAAAATTATTTTAGAATATACAGAAACATTAGAGACTTTTAAAACTTTAGGGGGTTATTCTTATCAAAAAGAATATGAAGGATTACTTAATAAATTTGGTTTTACTAATGAAGATAAATTAAAAAAAATAAAAGAATTTTCGGGCGGGGAAAAAACCAAAATAGCGTTTATTAAATTATTGCTTTCTAAACCAGATTTACTTATTTTAGATGAACCTACTAATCATTTAGATATTAAAACGATTGAAAACTTAGAAAACTATCTAAAAGATTATTCTAAAACTTTAATATTAGTATCTCACGATAGAATGTTTTTAGATAATATTGTTAATATAGTTTATGAAATAGATTATGGTAAAACTTATAAATATGTTGGAAATTATTCTAATTATGAAATAGAAAAAAATAAAAGATATGAAAAAGTATTAAAAGATTATGAATATCAACAAAAAGAAATTAAAAGATTAAGAGGAATTTATGAAAGATTTCGTTTTAAACCAACTAAAGCTAGTATGGCCTTAAGTAAATTAAAACAAATTGAAAGAATGGATTTAATTGAAAAACCTAGAAGTGAAGATATTAAAACTTTTAAAACTAATTTGAGTGAAATAAGAAAAACTAGTAAAGTGGTAATGAATTTAAAAAATTTAAGTTTTGGTTATAATACTATTTTAGGCAGTCTTAATTTAGAAATTTTAAGGGGAATGAAAATAGGTATAATTGGAGAAAATGGTATCGGTAAATCAACATTACTAAAAACAATTGGTGGTTTAATTAACCCTTTAGATGGAAAGATTGAATATGGGCTTAATTTAGATATTGGCTATTTTGATCAAAATTTAATTACTTTAAATAATGATAATACTGTATTGGATGAATTTAGGAATTATTTACCTAAAATAAGTTATGAAGAAGCAAGAAGAGCTCTTGGATCATTTTTATTTAAAAATGATGATGTTAATAAGAATATTGAAGTATTAAGTGGGGGAGAAAAAGTTAGATTACAATTATGTAAAATTTTTTATAATAAACCTAATGTATTATTATTAGATGAACCAACTAATCATATGGATATTATTGGTAAAGAACATTTAGAAAGTATTTTAAAAGAATATACTGGCACTTTAATCTTTATCACTCACGATCGTTATTTTGTCAATAAAATAGCGGATCAATTATTAGTATTTAAAGATGATACAGTTAAATATTATCCTTATGGTTATAAACAATATGAAGAAGAAATAAAAAAAGAATTACCTCTAAGTGATAATAAAGTTAAAATAAAAAAGAAAAATGTTAATACTTATAATTTAAATAAAGAAATAAAGATAATAGAGAAAGATATAAGTAATAAAGAAATAGAGTTAAAAAAATTACAAGAAGAATTATATAAAGAAGAAGTATTTACTGATTATGCAAAAAGTGAAGAAATAAATCAAAAAATTAGGGAACTATCTAACACTTTAGAAGAGTTAAATGATAAATGGGAAGAATTAATGACTTTAATGGATAATTAAAAGATTTTAAATATTATTATTTAAGTCTTTTTTTATATTTTCAATTTCTTTATTCATTGCATTAACCATTTTAGTAAGCATTCTAATTGTATCATCATTTGGATTTTGACTGGCAGTATTACTGTTATTAACACTTCTTGCTCCAATATTTGGGTTACCTCTTTCTTGCTGTACTTGAGCATAAAAAGCATTGGTACAAAGTATTTGGGCAACAAGCATTAACCAGTTACCAAGGGCATTTTGCTCGTTAGCAGTGGTATCATCAATCAAAAGATAGCCGATAACTTCAGCACTTATAGTAAATACTTTGGGAGGAACATTAGGTATAAATCGCAAAAAAATCCCCCCTTATTTAATTTTATGTCAATTATTTCTTTAAAAGGTCAATATTTGTCAATTGTTTACATATCATTAACTAAAATTAGCTTTTTAACTTTACAAGTAATTTTTCTTATAATATAATTTTCTTAGATAGAAAGAAAATGTCGAAATTTGTCATCTATCACAGGGGAATAAAAAAGAAAGTTGAGTGTGACTAGGATGAAAAAGAAAAATTTATCTAAGAAAGAAAAGAGATGTGCATTTGGTTTATTAACATTTTTTATCGTAGCTTTGGTAGTTGGCGTTAAATCTGTTTATGCTTATTATTCAAGTGATTACAATTCTACAAGTGGACAAATGATAGCTTCTTATGTAGGTGATTTTTATACAGCGCAAGGTGACATTAGTATTGATGTTTATAAAAAATTTATTGATTTAGATGGTACAGTTGTATATAAAAAAGTTGATGCAGTACCAAATGAAAGCACTGGTCCTGCGACTGTAACGTGTACAAAGCCTAAAAGTAAATCAAGTGTTACTTGTTCAACAACAGATGGAGATTGTAAATACACTTATTCTTCAGGTAATTTCAAATTAACTAGTAAAACTCCAGTAAATTGTAAAGTATATTTTAATTAATTTATATAAATGAATTGACTAAAGTTGCAAATAGAATGTATAATCTATTTGTAACTTTTATTTATGCCGATTTAGTACAGTGGTAGTACAGATGCATGGTAAGCATCAGAGGGCAGTTCAATTCTGCCAATCGGCACCAGATAGATAGGAAACTCGGACTATTATAGTTCGAGTTTTAATGTTTTTTAAAATAAGATTAAAATAAACTAAAGTCAAATAGATTTGAATTGTCATTAATAAAAAAGAATGCTATAATAGGTGGCTAGAAAAAAGGAATGTATTATGAATGATGAGTTAGCAAGAAATTTAAATAATGCTTTATTAAGATGTAGTAATCGCTATGTTGATGAAAAATGTGGGAGATTTAGTAAGATGTATCCTTTTACTAATGAAAATATTAGTGGTTATATTGATTATTTTCCTCTAAAAGATCATAGCCTACTTACAGTAGGTAGCTCTGGTGATCAAGTAATAAATGCCATAGATAAAGGATGTACAGATATAACACTTTTAGATATTAACCCTTATTCTAGATATTACTATTTTTTAAAGGTAGCTTCTTTAATTAGTTTGAATATAGATGATTTTCGTTTATTTTTAAGATTTGTGGATTATCCTAAAAAATTTAATAATAATTATAATGTCTTTAATAAACAATTATTTAATAAAGTAACAAGTGAATTAAAACTCCTTGATAATGATTCATATATTTTTTGGAATAAGTTATTTTCTAATTTTGACCCTTTATTAGTTAGAGAAGAATTATTTAGTGAGGATGAAGATGATGATATATGCCTTAATATGTTTAATTCTTATTTAAATAAGGCAAGGTATCAAAGTTTAAAAGATAAATTAAAAGTTATTAAGCCTGAGTTTATTACGGGTGATATCTTTTTAACAGAGGTAAAACAAAAATATGATAATATTTGGTTATCAAGTATTGGCCCTTTTTTAAGAAGTTTTGATAAAATAAAAGAAATGACTGATAAAACAGCTAAATTACTCAATGATGATGGCTTATTATTAATTAGTTATCTATATGCTACTACTAAAGATACTCCTTATGATTCAGAGTATGCATCTATTTATGATTTAGCCAAAGTTTATGAAATACTTAGTGATTATCAAATAGAGTTAAAAACATTCTTAGGAGTTAATTTTAAAAAACGGAGTTGGAGTTTAAATGATACGGAAGATTCGATATTACTTTACAGAAAAAAGTAATTTTTTCGCGTGAATTTGCATTTATTATTAAATATATGATATAATTTAGTAGTCGTAAAAAATATTTATTTGAGAAAAAAGAGGTTTTAATAAGTGAAATTAAATAAAGAATATAAAGAAATAACTAAAGATATTTTAGAAAATGAAAATTATCTTACCCTTAAAGATGATATTCACCACGGTTCTTCTCGTTATGATCATTGTAAAAGAGTATCATATTTAAGTTATTTAGTATCAAAATTATTAAAAGGTAATGCTTATGATGCAGCAATATCTGGACTTTTACACGATTTTTTTCACGGCAATGCTAGTACTTGTGAAGAAGTATCTTATGTAAAACATCCTCTTGTTAGTGTAAATAATGCTAAAAAGTATTTTCATATTAATGAGAAGGAAGAAAGTATTATTAAAACACATATGTATCATTATGCTTTATTAAAAGATAAATTTCCTTTTATAAATAAAAGAGAAAAAGTAAATTCTAAAGAATATAAACCACAAAGTAAAGATGGTTATATAGTTTGTGCTTGTGATTTAGCTGTTTCAATTTATGAAACATTAATATTTAAAGCAAGATATAAAACATGTATATATATTTTATTTGCTATTAATTTAATTATAAAATAAGTGGATATACCACTTTTTTAAATGAAAAAAAGGAGGACTTATGAATAAAAATCCCAACCATATAGCTATTATAATGGATGGTAATGGTAGATGGGCAGAGGCAAGAGGTCTTAAAAGAAGTGATGGCCATAAAGAGGGTGGCAAAACTTTGGAAAGCCTTGCTTTACATGCTAAAAATTTAGGCATTAAATATTTATCGGTTTTTGCATTTTCAACCGATAACTTTAAAAGAAGTGAAGAAGAAGTTAATGATTTAATGGATTTATTAATATATTATTTTAATCATAAGCTAGATTCTATTTGTAAAGATAATATTAAAGTTGTTTTTAGTGGAAGAAAAGAAAACTTAAGAGAAGATGTAATTAAAGCAATGGAAAATATTACTAAGAAGACTAAAGATAATAATAAATGCCTTTTAAATATTTGTCTTAATTATGGGGGAAGAGAAGAAATAGTTGATGCTACTTTAAAAATTATTGAAAAGTTACAAAAGGGTCTAATAAAAAAAGAAGACATTAATAAATTTACTTTTTATCATTACTTATATCAAGATTTACCCCCTATAGATTTATTAATTCGCACTGGGGGTGAAAAAAGATTAAGTAATTTTATGCTTTATCAAATGGATTATGCCGAGATCTATTTTAGTGACATTTATTTTCCCGATTTTACTATAAGTGATTTAGATAACGCAATAGCATTTTATAAGAAGCGAGATCGAAGATTTGGGAGTGTTAAAACTAATTGAAAAATTAAGATAAATAAATTATAATTTAATTAGGAAGTGAAATTATGGAACGAAGAACTTTAGTAGAATTTATAACAGGTTGGGTTCTTGTTTTTATCGGTGGTTTAGTTACTCTTTTACCTTTAATAAGTGCAATTAGTATTAAAACAGTTTTTATTCTTGTAATATCTTTGTATGGTGTAATTCATTTAGTAAAAAACTTTTTAATTTTAAATTCCAAAGAATATTCTGGTTTTAGTACATCATTATCATCATTATTTGTTTTAATTTTAATGTTATTTTTAGATATAAGTGAACCTTGGAATCTAGCTTTAATCTTATTTATATGGATTATTTTAATGAGTTTAACTAAATTAAAAGAAAGTGATTACTACCACGATCACCATAATAAATTATGGTTACTTAATTTAGTTAACTTAATTATCTTTATTGTAACAGGTATTTTAACAACAATTAATTTATATTATACGGAAGATATTCAAATATTAGTCTTAGGATTTTTCTTTCTTATTAATGGTATTCTAGATTTAATGGACCCTTTAGTAGCCTATATTAATAATATTAATAGTGTCGAAAGAAAAGTAAAAAAAGTTATTAAAAAGATAACTAAATAGTTAGAATATTTTAATTTCCATATCATATATTTAAATAGAGAAGAAAGGAATATATTATGGAAATTTTAAAAGTATCTAGTAAATCTAATCCAAGTAAAGTAGCGGGAGCTATAGCTAACATTTACAGAGAGAAAGGAAGCGTTGAACTTCAAACAATTGGAGCAGGTAGTCTTAATCAAGCCATTAAAGCAATTGCTATATGCCGAGGTTTTGTTGCCCCGACTGGTGATAACTTAGTTGTTATACCAGCATTTAATGATATAACAATTAATGGTGAACAAAAAACTGCGATTAAACTTATTGTTGAAAATAAGATAAAATAATTAAATCCCGTCAAAGCGGGATTTTATATTGCCTCTTTTTGTGTTATAATAATTCATCATTAAGGAGGCCCTTATGGAAAATGGCAATTTAACAATAAATAATGAAGATTATAATTTAAATTATAAAAATATTTTTATTAAGGATATTAAAAGAGTCGATGACTATTTGTTTATTACGTTAGATAATGGGCAAAAAATATTAACGAATGGTGATAAAATATATGATGCTTCCGAATATGATTTCTTGGTAAAAGTTTTTACGATGGGTGATAAATTATGTGCTGTTTTAAGAAAAGGTATTGATGGACTTTGTGTTGTTAATTTAAATAATATGGAAGTCTTATTTGCTGATTATAAAGCTTACTTAGTTACTAAACAAGATGAAAGGACTTTAGGCATTCATTTAGATGATGGCAATATTAAAACATTATATGATATTGAAAATAAAAAGTATTTGCCAAGACCTAAAGATTATGAATTTGAATCTTCTTTAGGGAATAATTTATATGTATTTAGAGAGGCTAATTCTAAAGAAGATTTTTTTAATTATAAAAGATGTGTAATAAGTGTTGATGGAAAGATTATTTTAAAGGATATTAAAGGCTGGATAGAAAACTATGATAACCATTTAATTATTAAAAAAGATGATGGATTATGCATTATAAAAATAAATGAAGATATGACTTTAAAGATGCAAGAAATAAAACAAAATGAAAACATTATTGCTAAACCTGAATATAATGATGGCGAAATTATTTTAATTGAAAAAGGAGCAGTTAGAATATATAATCTAGATTTTGGATTAATTAGAGAATTTAAAATGGCTGACTTAGATAAAGTAAATGATTATGAATTAATTGAAGATACTTTAAAAATGGCGGTACCTAATATTGTTGATGGTAAAGATATTGGTAAGCATTTATTCCTTAATTTAAAAAATGGCCGAACTATTTCTCATTTACGAATTGATGGCTATCCTTATTGGACTCCCACAACTTTTGTTGGTCAAGATAGTCTTAAATATGAAGAACAAGACTTTCATTTTTATGATGAAAAGTTTAATTATGTAGCTAAAATTTCCGGTTGCTTTTGTGATAGCATTGAATGCAATAGAGAATGCATGTTTATAATTGAATCTTTAGAAAATGGTAAAAATAAAATTTTTAATGCCGCAAATGGGAAAGTTTTAGAAGCAAATTATGATTATGTTTATTTTCATAGTAGCAAACCTTATGGTTATGGTGTTAATATTAAGGCAGGGAAAATGCAATTCTTTGATGAAAATTTAAATATTCTCATCAAAGAATTTGACTATCAAAAGTATCATATTAATTATGAACATAGTGGTTTTTATTATTTTATAGTTAATGGTTATCTTTGTGTTATTAAACATATTGCTGATGGGCCAAAATCGATTTATAGAAATATTTTAGTAAATGCTAAGGGAGAAGTTGTTCTTGATTCAACTCAATGTAATTGTTATCAAATAGGATCTTATATTCACATATTAAGTAAAGATGATTCCAAATTTTTAAATACCCTTACTAATGAAATATGTTCTTTAAGTCTTAATGCACCGGTTGACGAAAATGGTAAAATTGATTTTAAAAAAGTAAGCAATTTAAATGATTTTCTTATTGCCTCTCAAAGTATTAAAAGAGAGTTAGATAATGAACAAAAAAGAAAATTAAAAAAGTAATTGCTTACTTTTTCTTTTGAACTAATAAAGTTTTACCAGCTCCTCTAGCTACTAATTCATCGCCAACTTTATAATCTATTTCTTCTAATAATTGTTTAGATATTTGAAAACGTCTTTGTTTATCTAAAAGTGATGATGCTGCAACTCTTAAGCATATATTTTCAATTTCTTTGGTGTATTTATTAAATTCTTCTAAAGATTTAGCATTCTTTCTAAGTTCGCTTAATCTATTAGCTAAACTTAAGTATTCATTATATAAAGAAAATCTTAAGGCTGTTTCTCCTTGTAATTTTAATATTTCTAAAACAAGATGATCATTTTCTAAAGCATAAGTAAAAGTAGGCATAGCAAGACGTCCTTTTTCTTCTAATTTAATTATTTTCGTACCAACAATTAGTTTATCACCAAACATCAAAACCCCTCATTTCGAGTTGTTATTGTACTACATAATAGGGTGATTGTCAATGGTTCATAATAAATATTAAGACGTATAAGGCCGTTAATAAAATCGCGGAAGAAATTAAAGCAATTGTACCAAACCCAGCTTTTTCTAAATAATTATAGTCAAATTCTTCTTCCTCGGTACCTTTAAAGTTAGGGTTAGTTAAAACTAATTTAACACCTTTACCTTTGCCACTTTCGACAACTTCAGTATGCTTATTAACTAAATCTTGAATAAATAGGGCCCCTTTACTATTTATAAATGTCTCACTATAAGAGGTATAGATAGGAATACTTAAAGCAATTATTCTTTCTTCTTCATTTATTTGATTTCCCATTTGTAAATCGTGTAAATTTAAATATTTATTAACATAATCATTTATAAATTTATATTCACTTTCATTTAAATCAGATTTATAAAGTAATTCTAAAATATAGATAGTTTGAAATAATTCAATTGGATTTAAAGTATAAAGTTGAGGACTTAAATTATATAATAAAATATTATTTAAAGGCATAATATAGGTTTGGTTATTATAATCTAATACTAATTTATTATTAACAAACTTAAAATATTTTAGCGAATTATAAATATGCCGATATTCATTAATAAATAATTCATTACGCATATAACTAAGCCTCCTATCATAATAATTTTAGCAAAATAATGGTTAAAATACAATTGTTTTTCTAAGGAATTTATTGTATTATTTTATTGTGGTTTTTATGGAAAAGAAATTAGATAGGGAATTTATTAAGTGGTTATCAAAGAAAAAAGGAGAAGATGAAAAAATGCTTAACTTTCGTCTTCAAGCTTTTGAAGCTTTTTTAGCATTAGATAATCCTCATTTTGGTCCAGAAATTAAACTTGATTTTGATGATATAAATTATTATAAAAGTGATATTGATAAAATAGAAGATAACTGGGACAAAGTAGATGATAATGTTAAAGATACTTTTGCATCTTTAGGGGTAATTGACGCAGAAGAGAAGTATTTAGATGGGGTTTCTAATCAATATGAAAGTGAAGTAATATATCATAAAAATAAAACAAATAAAGATATTATTTTTACATCTTCTGATGAAGCTTTAAAAAAATATCCTGAACTTTTTTATAAATATTTTAATAATTTAGTCAAATATAATGAAAATAAATATACAGCTTTAAATAGTGCTTTATGGAGTGGGGGATCTTTTATTTATATTCCACCCCATACTAAGTTAGATAGACCACTGCAAAGTTATTTTCGGATTGATAGTGAATCTTTAGGGCAATTTGAAAGAACCATTATTATTGTGGATGATGATAGTAGTTTAGAATATATTGAAGGTTGTACTGCTAAAAGTTATTCTACTTCCTCTCTTCACGCTGGGGTTGTAGAAATATATGTGGGAAAGAATGCCAGATGCAGGTATTCAACAATTCAAAATTGGAGTAAAGATGTTTATAATTTAGTTACTAAAAGAGCTATTGTTTCTGATAATGGGGTAATGGAATGGATTGATGGTAATATTGGTAGTGCTGTTACAATGAAATATCCTAGTTGTATTTTAAAGGGGGATAATTCTGTTGGTAATAGCTTATCAATTGCTTATGCAAAAGATAAGCAACAACTAGATGCTGGAGCCAAAATGATTCATTTAGGCCGTAATACCAAAAGCAATATTATTAGTAAAAGTATTGCAGAAAGTGGTGGGGTAAGTAATTACCGTGGACTTGTTAAAATTACCGAACAAGCTAGTAATTCAAGTGCAAAAGTTGCTTGTGATACTTTAATATTAGATAATTTATCAAGTAGTAATACTTATCCCAAAAATATTGTTTTAAATGATAGTAGTGTCTTAGAACACGAAGCGACAATCTCTAAAGTTAGTTTAGATAAATTAAATTATTTAATGAGTAAAGGGCTTACAATGGATAGAGCTAAAGAATTATTGGTGATGGGTTTTATTGCGGATTTTAAAAAAGAATTACCAATGGAATACGCTGTTGAATTAAATAGATTAATAAAAGATTAAAAAAATACTAAAACTGCTAAAGATAGAATTTTAGTATTTTTTTATGGCAAAATTTTTAGAAATTTGGTGGGTTACTTACGCCAAAACTCTAGTTTTTTGGCGGTTTTGCAAAGTAAAAAAACTATGGTATTTTATTTTACGGAAAGGAGATTTTAGAATGAATAATGTTATCTTGGTTGGTAGATTAACCCAAAATCCAGAAATCGTTGAAATAGATGAAAGTAAAAAAGTTACCTCTGTTATTCTGGCAGTTAATCGAAATTTTAAAAACTCTGATGGTATATATGAGACAGATTTCATTCGCTGTATCTTATGGAATGGTGTTGCATCTACCACTACCGAATATTGTCACGTTGGTGATGTAATCGGGATAAAGGGGCGTCTTCAAACAAGTAAATATGAAGATGAAAATAAAAAATTGCATTATGTTACGGATGTTATTGCAGAGCGAGTTACCTTTTTATCAACTAATAAAAAAGTAGAAGTAACAAGTGATGAATTAGCCCCGGCAAGTTAATAAACTATCTTTTCCTTTTCAATACTTTAGGAATATCATTTTCATAGTTAGTCATAAATGCCCTTTCGTTTAAAATATCTCTATCTCTATCTACAATAGGGCTTTGGTTATTATATATCCGACTTACCTCTACTTTTTTTTCTTTTTGAAGTTTCAATATTTTTCTTTTTAAAATATTTGTATTGTAGTGAGATAGAATATTAATTGCACTAAGTGATGATATTCCTAAAAAATAATTAATGTAGTCAAAAAGACCAAAACCTCCTTTAGTAATTAGTTCATTTAATATGTATATAGCTAAAATAATAATAAATATAGATGAAATGGTATCTATAAATCTTCTAAGTATATATATTAAAGTTAAATTATTTTTTGCATCTTTTATATTTAACAACCTCCATTTAAGTATATTTAGAAAGAATAAATTTAAAACTAAATAATTATAATTTATTAAAGGTGAGTATTAGTGAAATATCTTTTCAAAACGCTTGGAATTATGATTATTTTAATGTTAGGTTTTTACTATACTAATCAAATGAGTAAGCTAGTAATTAATAAAAGTAGTTTAGTTGAATTAATTAATGAAAATAGTAAAAATTATAATATAGATCCTGTTAGTGCAATAATTGAAGATGATTATATTATTCCTGGACTTAATGGGTATTCGGTTAATGTTTTAAAAAGTTATAATAATATGCGGTATCTAGATACTTTTAATTCTTATTATTTAGAGTATGATAAAGTAATTCCCAATATTTCTTTGGAAAATAACAAAGATAAAATAATAAAGTATGGTAATAAAAGCAAAAAAAGTGTCGCTATAATAGTTAAAGATAATTTAGAAATAATTAATTATGCTAAAGAAAAACAGATTAAAATTAATCGTTTAATCGATTATAATACTTATGATATTAATGCAACATATGAACAAATAAATAATGATTATGAAGAATATAAAAAAGTTGAATTAATGTTAAATAATGGGAATAAAAATAAAAATATTTGTTATATTAATAATAATTTAATTGATATATGTAAGAAAAATAATAAATATTTAGTTACTTCTTCAGTAACATTAAATAATTATAATCTAGCATCAATTAAAGATAATATTAAAAGCGGCTATATTATTTATATTAATGATAATGTATCTTTAGTTGATTTTAAAATATTAGTAAGACAAATATATTATCAAGATTTAAATATATTATATATAAGTGAACTAATAAGAGAAGAAAGAGATTGATTTTCTTTCTCTTTTTTGTTATAATTTATTCATTGAAAAAGAACTTTAATAAGTAAAAAGGATTGTGATTATTATGAGTAAAATTAAAATTTTTGGCTTGGGTGGTCTTGCTGAAAATGGTAAGAATTGTTATGTAGTAGAAATTGATGAAGATTTATTTATCTTTGACTGTGGTCTTAAATATGCCAATTCTAATCTTTTAGGTATCGATTACATTATGCCAGACTTCACTTATTTGGTTAAAAATAGAAGAAGAATTAAAGGCTTATTTATAACCCACGGGCATAGTGAAAATATGGGTAGTGTCGCTGATTTAGTTAAAGATTTACCTAATATAAGAATATTTGCCACTAAGTTTACTAAATTTGTTTTAACGGAAAATGGTATTAATGAAAAAAATATTATTGAAATTAAACCACATCGAAAGATTAACTTTGATAATAATGTTTCTATTTTCCCAATATCTGTTTCCCATAGTATCCCCGATGCCGTAATGTATGTTATTAATACAAATGATGGTGCCATTTGTTATACTGGTGATTTTGTGATTGATCCAACCATGCTTGGGGCATATGATATGGATTTAGGTAAGATTGCCTATGTTGGTAAACAAGGGGTATTATGTATGATGTGTGAATCAACTTTCTCAGAAAGAAAAGGCCATACATCGCCAAATCACCGTTTAGAAGAATTTTTTAAAGATGTCGTAAAACATAACGAAAAAAGAATTATTTTTTCTCTTTTACCTTACCATTTGTATACTATTAATGATATTTTTAATGCGGCAAGAAATACCCACCGGAAGATTGTTATAATGGGTAAAAAATTACAAAATGTTGTTAACTTTGCTATTTTAGAAAAATACTTAGATGTCGAAGCGGGAATAATTGGTGATTTATCAAATATTAATGATGATAATGCTATTCTTTTAATAAGTGATGAGAGAACTAACCCTTTTGCTAATGTTAGTAAAATATTACACGGTTATGATAAATATATTACTTTAAGAGAAAGTGATAGTATTGTTTTTGCTGAGCCAAGATATGATAATAATGAAAAAGCTTTAGTAAAACTTGAAAATGAACTGGCTAAATTTGGTTGTAATATTATTAATATACCAAGTGATAAAGTTATTTTACATCACCCTTCAACGGAAGATTTAATGTTAATGATCAAATTAGTTCAACCTAAATATTATATTCCTGTTAAAGGTGAATATCGTTATATGGTTAATAATGCCAATTTAGCTAATCGTCTTGGTATTAAAGCTGAAGATATTTTACTTAAACAAAATGGGGAAGTTATTACTTTTGTTGATGGTAATTTAGTTGATAAGATGGAAAAAGTAAAAGTAAACGATGTTTTAATTGATGGTATTTCTTCAGAAGATGTTGGTGAACTAGTTATTAAAGATCGAGAAATGCTTGCTGAAAATGGAATTGTTTTAATAAGTGCTACGATATCTAAAAAAGATAAAGTTTTATTAGTGGGACCAGAAATTACTACAAGAGGCTTTATCTATGTTAAGGATTCTAAAGATTTAATCTTAGAAATCAAAAATATTTGTGAAGAAATTATTAATAAAAATATTACCCCAACTTTTGTTGATTATAATAAAATAAAAGTTGAAATAAGAGAAAGATTAAGTAATTATCTTTTTGAAGAAACTGAATGCAAACCAATGATTATTGCGGTTGTTCAAGAAGTATAATTTTAAAATAATCATCCATAATTATTAATGGGTGATTTATTTTGAAAAAAAATATGGATAGTGAAGTAGAATTCTTAAATTATATTTATAAGAATGCACAAATGGGTGTTATTGGAATTGATGATGTTATTACTAAAGCTAATAATGAAAAATTTATTAAACTATTAAAAAGTGAAAGAGAAGAATATCAAACAATTTGTAATGAAGCGGAAAATATTTTAAAAAAATATGGTAAGCAAAATGAAGAAATTGGCGTAATGGCTAAGATGAGTAGTAAAATGATGAGTGAAATGAAAATGCTTAAAGATGATTCTGATGAAACAATAGCTAAAATGATGATGGAAGGAACTAACAAAGGAATCATCGCTATAACGGAAAAAATAAATTCTTATAATATTAAAGATGCTGAAATAGTTGTTCTTGCTACTAAGTTAAAAGCCACTTTAGAAAAAAATGTTGACGAATTGAAAAAATTTTTATAAACTTTGCTGTTAAGATTTTTTTAAAATGTTACATTTTGTATTTGCTACACAAATGAGTTAGTAAGAAACAAAGACAAGCTTTG
>CANQKO010000027.1 GCA_947624505.1 uncultured Bacilli bacterium
TAAATAACCACTGGTTGGAAATGTTGTATCATTAGATTCTTTCCAATCTTCTCCATTATAAGTTTGTTCTTTAAGTATACTAAATTCTTTTCTTTCTATTTTATTTATTTTACTCTTTTCTACTATACTAGTATCTTTTTTAAATACTAAAAATAAATTTATTATTGATAATAATATTATTGAAATTACTAACCATTTATTTTTTATCATAACTTGCCTCCAACAGTATCAAGTGTGACTATCACTCATACCTTAGAATAATTTTACTATATTTTATGTGTGACTGTCAATGACACTTTTGGCAAAAGAAATAAAAAAATAGTTTATATTTATATTGGACGTGTGATAATATGATTTTAACAACAGATAAATATAATGAAAAAGAAATTCTTAGATTTATGAGAGAAGCTACTAATTTAACGCAAAAAGAATTTGCTGAAAGCATAAAAAAATCCAAAGACTGGGTTAGAAAAAATGAATATGGCATAACCAATTATTATTTTAAAGATTTAGTTAAAATAGCCAAAATACACGGTTTTGAAATAAAAATAGTAAAAAAATAGATGTTGGAATTTTCCAACATCTATTTTAATTCTTCTTACTATTTTTATTTGTTTTTTTATCTTTAGGTTTTTCTTCTTCTAATTTACTTGCTGTATTTTTTAATAATTCAGCAGTTTTAGATTTAACCTCTTTAGCTGTCTTTTCCACAATTGGTGTTCCTTTTTCAATTGCCAAATCAACTAATTCTTGAGCTTTAATTTTAACTTCATTAGATTTATCAACAATTAATTGTTTAGCTGTTTCTTTATCCAAATCTTTAATTGCTGTTTCTAATTCTCTGGTTTTAACAATTATTGTATTTTTAACTTCTTCAACATCAATTTCTTTAGCTTTTTGAATTAATTCATCAATAGCGTTTGATAAATCCTTTCTTGTTTCTTTACCACTTTTAGGAGCAAATAACAAACCTAAACCTAAACCAACACCTGCCCCAAGCAAAAAATTACCTTTTTTACTCATCTTCTTCACTCTCCTCATTCTTTTTATTATTTTTTAAAAATAATCTACCTATTAAACTTTCAACAAAACCAAATACTGTAGCTAAAACATTACTCATCCGATCAGATATCATACCAACAGTATTAAATATTGGGGTTACTTTTTCGATCTTTTCATTAACATCATCAACAACTTTTGTTACTTTATCTATAGTAATTATAATTTTTATTCCTAAAATTATACATACTACAATTAATACTATTAACAAAATATAAATAAATATTGGTAATATTTGTGATAAGCTTTCCACTAGTTACCCTCCTCCCTTTCATCATACATTGAATCAATAAGTTCAAATAAATCGCTATCTAGGGTATCATCTAGATCTTTATTTTCATTTTTTTCTTCATCATCTATTTTTTCAAGTTCTTCTTCAATTACATCTAGATTATTAGTAACTTTAGGTATTTCTAGTGTTTCTTCTAAATCAATCTCATCAGCAGCACTTTCAAGTAAATCATTAACTGATTTTACTTCTTCTTTTTGATTATTTGTTCTTTCATCAAAGAAAGTTACCACTGGTTCATCTATAACTACATCTTTATGAATTTCTTTATAAGTATCATTAACGATATCATTAATATTAGGGGTTTCTACTATATCTAAAGCTTCAGGCATTTCTTTTTCTTCTTTTACTTCAAAAGCTTTTTTTCTAACAGAATCTATATCAATATTAATATCTTCTTTTTTAACAATATCATCAGCAACATAATCTTGATTTAAAATACCATAAACAGGAGAAATAATTGGTGAAGGTGTAAACTTTTTCTTTTCAGTATCCCTTGCTGGTCTTTCATATGGACGATATTCATTTTTCTTTTCGCTATTCTTTTTTCTTTCATAGTCTAAAACATTAGTATTTTGTTTAGTTCTACTTAAGCTACTTTGAAATTCTTCTTCATCAAATTCTGGAAATTTAAAAGAATTTTCTTTGGTAAATAAATCTCTTTCACTTGGAGTTGTTTTTTCTTCCCTAATTTCTTCTTTTACTTCTTTTTTAATTTCCAAATCTAATTCTGGTTTTAAATCTAAAGTATTTCTTAAATCTTTTTTTATTTCAACAGGTTCACTAGCAACACTTCTAGATAGTTTCTCTTCTTTTTTATTTTCATCTTGAATGCGAATTGGCTCAGTATCATCTTCTTCTACTTCAAACAAAATATCTTTTAATTTCTTAACTAAACTCATAAGAAACATCCTCCTAATTTATATAATCCGTATCTTTAATTTCTTCTTCTACATCTTCATCTACATTATCTGTTTCAAATTGCAATGTATTCGAATTACTAGAAACATCTTTAAAAATATCAAATACTTCTTCGGTATAATCTAGACTATCACTTTTTAATATTATATCTATTATTGTATCATTATATCTTATGCTCTTTAAGATATTAATGGAATTAATAAGAACGTCATTTATTAAGTCCTTATCTACCATTACTTCTATTTTAGCATAATTATACATAATTTCAATCAAATATTGATTATTTTGCCATAATTTGATATCAATATATCCTAAAAAACCATTATTATTTATCTTTTTATTATATAATGAATTATTACTAATTTTAGGAGTTATTTCTGTTCCTTCTCGATAATTAATAAAATCTAAGTACATATAATAATTAACATTATTACTAGAAAAAATAATGTAATTTAAACCAGCATTTTGAATCGCTAAACCATCTGGTTTATAAAAACTAAAACCTCTTCTATAAGTATTTGCACCCTTAACATCACTACTTATAGTATTTAATATATCATCATAAGATAAATCATTAATATTGGTACACCCCGTTATAAAAATGAGCATTAACAAAATTATTATTATCTTCTTAACTTTCATAAAAATCTCCCACAACAATTATAACACAACAAAATAAATTTAGTAAAATAAATCCTATTTAGTTACTTTAACATATTTTATTTTAATTCCTTCTTTACTAAACTTCTCTTCATATTCGGTCATTATATTAAAAATATCTTCATTATGTAAATCATAAGATATTTCTTCTATTTTATAACCATTCTCTTTAAAAGAATCTAAACTAAATTTAAATAAATCATCATTATCAGTCTTTTGAATAATAACTTGTTTATCTTTAAATAATTTACTATATAAATCTAAAAAATTTTTAGATGTAAGTCTTCTTTTAGCATTTCTGCTTTTAGGCCAAGGATCAGAAAAATTTAAATAAATAACATCAACTTTATTTTTTAATAATTCTTCTAATTTAGCTACATCACTAATTATTATTTTTAAATTAGGTAAATTATAGGGAGTAATTTTCTTTATGGCAATACTGGCAACAGATGAATATTTTTCAATTCCAATAAAATTAATATGAGGATTATTTAAAGCCATATTTAAAATAAAATTACCCTTACCCATTCCTATTTCGATATGTAAAGGATTATTATTAGAAAAATTAATCTTATCAGTTATTAAAAAATCACAATTATTTATTACTTCTTCCTTATCTTTAGGATTACGCATTCGCATTTAATCACTTCCTTAAATTTATCATATAATGTTATAGGAGGTAACATATGAAAAAAACTAGAAATTCTTTTTTCTCTGAAAGTAACTTTCAATCCTACAACCCAAATATGAATATGAATCCAGCCCCTTACCAAGCTGCTAGTAACTACTTTTATCAAGGACCAATACCTAATAATTATAACACACAAAATCCTTATCCGGTAGGAGGTAATCAAGATTTAGAAAGTAGATTTGCCAAAATTGAAAGGCAACTTAATCGAATTGATTATCGCCTTACTAAATTAGAAAATTCTACTAATATTATTTCCAGTGAAGACTTTGACACTAATAATTCTAATATGTATATGTTATAAACTCGCATTTATCCGAGTTTTTTTAATGGTAAATAATCATTGCACTAAAACAATATATTTGCTCTTCTCCATTAATAGCTATTGCTACTTGATATTTAATATCTAATACATCAACATTATTATTTAAAAAATTATTAACACTTACTTCTAAATCTCTTTCACACTCTTCATCAAATACTTTTACTTTCATTAAATATCACCATCTATAATATAACAAATTAAGTTTAAATATTTTGTCAAAAAATAAAATCTCTAAATTTTAGAAAGTTTATTATTGGTTTAAATAGTTAAAAATGATATAATGTTTAAAGAATAAGGTGGTTGTAATGAATAAAACAATTTATATATTCGGTCATAAAAATCCTGATACTGATAGTGTTTGTGCTTCAATTTGTTTAAGTTATTTAAAAAACAAGCAAGGATTTAACACTGAACCCCGTATTTTATCCAATATAAATGAAGAAACAAAATACGTCTTAAAAAAATTTAATTTTGAAATACCCCATATCTTAAATGATGTTAAATTACAAATAAAAGATATTAATTATCATAAAGATTTTAAAGTAAGTATAAATGAATCTGTTTATAACGCTTTTTTAATTATGCAACAAAATGATATGAGTACTATTCCAGTTGTTAATGAAAATGATTTATTTATGGGAGCATTTGCAATGAAAGATATTGCTAAACATATCATATTAGAAAATAATACCAATTTAAAAACAACTTATGAAAAGATAATGGAAGTTATAAAGGGAGAAGAAATATTAAAATATAATGATAATATTGAGGGAGAAATAACTAATATTGATTTAAGAAGTACTACTTTTTATAACAATAATACTTTTAATAATAAAACTATTTTAATTGTTGGTGATAGACATAGTATTATTGAAGATGCTGTTAACAAAAAAATTAAATTATTAATTATAACGGGTGGTAATAAAATAAAAGATGAGCACTTAGAAATTGCTAAAAAAAATAAAGTCAATATTATTTATACAAATAAAGATAGTTATGAAGTTATTCTTACTATTGGCTATGCTAACTTTATAAGTAACTATCATTATACTAAAGATTTAGTAGTGGTTAATGAAAATGCTGATATAACTGATTTTAATGATTTAATTAATAAAACTAAACATAGTTACTACCCTGTTTTAAATAACACCAATCATTGTCTTGGTTTAGTTAAATTATCTGATTTAAGAGATTATCACCCTAAAGAAGTTATCTTAGTTGATCATAATGAAATAAGTCAAAGTGTTGATGGCTTAGAAGAAGCCAAAATTCTGGGAATTGTTGATCACCATAAACTTGGCACTTTAGGTACAATGGAACCCATTAATTTTCGTAGTATGACAGTAGGTTCTACTTGTACAATTATTTATGAATTATTTAATGAAAATAAAATAAAAATACCTCTTGATATAGCTTCCCTATTATTGTCTGGTATTATCTCTGATACCCTTCTTTTAAAAAGTCCAACAACGACTAAAGATGATGAGAAAGCCCTAAATGATTTAAGTAATATTGCCCAAATTAATCCCGAAAAATTAGCAATAGAAATGTTTAAAGCTAATGATGTCGTTAAATCAAAATCAATTAAAGAAATAATATCAATGGATTTTAAATCATTTAAATTAGATAAAGAAACTATTGCTATTAGTCAAATAACGACACTTAATTCTAAAGCTATCTTAAAGCAAAAAAATAGTTATATAAAATATTTAAATAAAGAAGCTAATAATAGTAACTATAAAGTTCTTTTATTTGTTATAACAGATATATTTAAAAATGGTTCTTATATTTTATTTAATGAAAGTGCTAAAAGTATAGTTAAAGATGCTTTTGGTTTAAAAATTGAGGAAGGAAGTTTTTTAGAAAATATTGTTTCAAGAAAAAAACAAATCCTACCTAATATGATGAATGTGTTAAAATAATGTCAAATATTAAAAAATATAATTGTATGTAGAATATTATAAGTTATAATTTATTTAAGGAGGATATTGATGAATCAAACGGGAGTTAATCAAAGTCAAGATGAATTAAATGCTATGTTAAATTATTTAATAAAATTGCAAAAAGCCAATTTACTAGCTAGTTTAGCTTTAAATCCTACTTTAAGTGAGGCAGCTAAATTAATTTGTACAAAAGATGCTCTAAGCTTATCAGGAATGTTTTCTGATACTAATAATATGTTTTTGCAAAATGATAATAACAAAGATAGAACAAGTATGGAAGACGAATTAGAGACATCAAAAATATTATAAATTAAAAGAAGAAATATTATTTCAGTATGTATTTCTTCTTTTTATTATGTGTGAGTTTTTAAAATTTAGTATATTATTTTTATTAAATTATCACCACCTTACAGTAGCAATTATAATAAAGAATTATGAAATTTAAATGTTAAATAGATGAAATTTTAAAATAAAATGTTGAGCCACTTCCTATTTTGCTTTTAACGCCATAAGAAAAATTATGCTTATTTAATATTTCTTTAACAATGGATAAACCAAGACCCGTTGAAGTAACACTTCTTTGATGATTCTTATCATTTTTATAATATTTATCCCATATATATGGTATTTCTTCTTTTTTGATGCCTTTACCTGTATCAATTATTTCAACTAAATAATCTTCTTTTTCCTTGGTTAATTTAATCGTTACTACTTTATCTTCGCCAGTATAATTAATGGCATTGTTAAGTAAATTATATATTACTTGATTAATTTTTTCTCTATCTGCTTTCACAATCGCTTTTTTAGGTAATTTTAAAATAAATTTATACTTTTCTAAATACTCTATTACTTCAAATTTTTTAACAATATTTTTAATTTCTTTTACTAAGTCATATTCTTCATAATTATATATTAAACTTTCATTTTGCATTTTAGATAATTCTAAGATATCATTAACTAAATTAGTTAGACGATCACTTTCTTCAACAATAATATCTAAATGTTCATTCATTTTATTTTTATCTTTATAAGATATATCTTTAATCATCTCAGCATAAGCTTTAATCATTGTTAATGGTGTTTTTAAATCGTGGGAAACATTAGCTAGTAAATCCCTTTTTACTTCATCACTTGCTTGTAATTCTTTTTGAACTTCTTCTAAAGTGGCTGATAATTCATCTATTTCATTAATGCCATTTTTGGGAAATTTAATATTATACTTACCTTTACCAATATCTTTAGCTTTTTTAGTTATTTCTCTAATTGGTTTAGTTGTAATACTAGCAATAAAAATCGAAATAATAATTGAACATAACATAATTAAAATAATAAAATAAGTATTTTGAATTCTAAACAATTTAAAAAAATTAGAAACATTTTCAAGATTACTAAAAACTAAAATGTTTTTATTATAATTTTTAACTGCATATAAAATACTTTTAGTATTGGTAATTGGGTTATCTATTTTATAATAATTACTAACATTATTACTATTGAGAAATGATTTAACATAATTTCTAATCGTTTTATTATTCTTATTTAATAAACATCCAGGTTGAAGAGTATTAAAATTAATAATAGCATTATCTTCATCAATAATACTTATACAAACTTCATTATCATAAGCAAGATTTTCAGCTAAAGTATAAATATTTTCCTCGGAACTATTTAATTCAGTAACAATATTATTCATTTTTTTAATTTGATTAGTTTTATAAACAGCATTAAAAACAAAAGCTTCACAAATCCACATAATAAGGATTATACTTATATTAAAAACAAGTATATATATAATTGTTTTAAATTCAATACCTTTAATTTGCTTCTTTATATTCAATTTTATAACCCATTCCTCTTATTGTCTTTATTAAATTACGATATTTTCCTAAGTGATTTCTTAACGTTTTAATATGGGTATCAATAGTACGATCATCCCCATAAAAATCATAACCCCAAATATTTTCTAGTAACCTTTCTCTACTTAAAGCAATATTTTTATTTTCAATTAAATATTTTAATAAATCATATTCTTTGGGAGTTAAGGTAACTAACTTTTCATCAATAAATACTTCGTGAGCTAAATCATCTATCTTAATACCAGCAAGAGTAATAATATTTTCTTTTGTATCTCTTTTTAAAATAGCTTTAACTCTTGCTACTAATTCTTTAGGACTAAATGGTTTAGTTACGTAATCATCAATTCCTAAATCAAAACCAATTAATTTATCATACTCTTCACTTCTTGCTGATAACATAATAAAGGGTACTTCTCTTATTTTTTTTATTTCTTTACAAGCTGTATAACCATCCATATTTGGCATCATTATGTCCATTATAACGAGATTAATATTATTTTCTTTAAATTTTTTAATGGCCTCTTCCCCGTTTTGGGCTTCTGTAACAATATATCCTGCTAAATTTAAATATTCTTTAATTACTTCTCTTATTAACTCTTCATCATCCACAACTAAAATATTCATATTATCACTCGCTTTATTTACTTAATAGTATAACATAAATGTGAAAAATAAATGAAAAAAGATAAGCCTATTAATGAATGAACTTATCTTAATTTATATCAAATAAATCATTTAAATTATCATCTAAAGGTTTATCATTATCATTATCGTTTTCTCCATTATCATCGATATTATCATCACTTGATTCAGTTGCAATATTTATATAAATAGTTATTTCTTTAATGTTAGTTAAACTAGTCCCAGACTTAATACTTTGATTACCAATTAATCCAACACTTACATTTGGATTATAATATGAATTAGTATTATCAACCATTATAGTATTAATAGCTATATTATTTTCACTACCCCATTTTTCCGCTACACTTAAATCTTTACCAACAAAATTAGGAATAGTACGATTATCTACTTCATTTTTTTCACCCTTACCAATTAAAGTTTGTTCATATTTTTCATTAGCGTCAAAAGAAAATTCTTTAATTAATTCTGGTTCTTTTAATTCTAAATTAACTTTCAAAGCATCAATAATGGTATTTAAACTTTTTTCATAATAACCTAACGCCGCTGAATAAGTATTTTTCTTTTCATTATAAATTCTTCGATCATAAACTTCTAAATAAGCTTTAGATACCACAATTGGTTCTTGATCTTTTAAAACATTTAACATCATTTGTTTTAATATATTATAACTAGATAATATTTCATCTTCCGATAAATTAGTAGCGACATTTTTTCTGACTACTTTTAAGATCTTTTCAAAATCAGTAATAGTTCTAAGTGATAATAATTTCTTAGCCATTGCTTCCACAATTAATTGTTGGTTTTGAATCCTTTGTAAATCCCCAGTTGGAAGGGTATGCCGGTGTCTTGCATAAGCTAGCGCTTCTTCACCATTAAGTGTTTGATAACCTGATTTTAAACAAATTTGTTTACTAAAATCACGATTACTATCTTGTTCACAGAATGGATAAGTAACATTAACATAAATACCCCCTAAAGTTTCAACTAAATCCACTACACCTTTAAAATTAATCCGTGCATAATAATCAATATCAATATCTATTAAATCTTTAATAGTGTCCATTACACAATTAATACCCCCAACTGATGAAGTATTTATTTTAGCTGAAACATTCTTTTTACAAGATATAGGTACATATAAATCTCTTGGAATACTAAACATTGTAGCATTTAAAGTTTTAGGATTAAATGTAATAAGCATTAAAGTATCCCCATTAAATGAATTAGCACTAGCAATAGTATTATCAGTTGAATCAACACCCATTAAAAGAATAGTAAATGGTTTATCTAATTTTTTATTATTAGAAGTATTAATTTGTTCAGTCTTACTAATCGTTTTTTTATAAATTATTTTTGTTTCATTTTTAATATTAGCATATTCTTCTTCATTACTAAAATAATTTTGATAATTACCTTGAACAAAAGCACCATCTATTTTTTTATTATATAAATCATCAATAATATCTTCATAACTTTCATAATTAATTAATTTATAATTTAGTTTTTCATCTTTAATTATTTCATTAGCTATAATATATCCTTCAATATCTTCTTCATTATCGATAATACCCACATTATCAATATTATCTGTATCTTTTAAACTAATTAAATAACCAGTATAATAATTAGTATTATTTTTACTAATAAAACCAATTGTTCCATAAACTATATTAATATAATAAGATAAAATTAATAAAATAATACTTATAATAATGGTAATTATAGATACAATAATATACTTAATTTTATTTCTATTTTTAATATAATAATAACCTTTATATAAGTAAAAAATAAACCAGATAAATACTAATAAAAGAATAAGTATTCTTAACATATTTTCAATACCATTTAATCTTAATAAAGAAATAGCAAAGATAATAAAAGATATAAAAAAGATAATGATAAACAATAAGAAAGTGATAAATTTTATCTTATTGGCATAAAATAGTTTTTTTACTCCTCTTTTCAATTCTCTTCTACTCCTTTAAATTGTACTACATATAATTTATTATCTTCTTTTATTAAAATAAGTTCTCCCTTATTATAATATCCTAAATCTTTTTCATAATGCCAACTTATGGTTACTTTATAAGCAGGATATTCTTTCTTTTCATATGTATATGTAGTATCCTCTATATTACTTTCAACAATCTCTTTAACTATTGGATATTTTTCTTTATCATCTTCCGTTATATATTTATATAAAGTATCTTCAACATGTAATTTAAAATTATCTACAACTTTAGGATAAACATATTCTAAACTACCAACATCATATTTATTTTCTTTATTAGCTATTGTAAATAAATCAATGATAAATAGTTTACTTATGCTTTTAGCATATTCTTCATAATTAATTTCATCTTGTTTTAAAATATTTTTTAAATTATTAAATTCTTTAGACATCAGTTTTGTATCACGATTATCTAATGTATAATTATATTCACTTATATTATCTACTACTTCATAAGTAGCATCTTTTTTAAAGTAACTTCCTAATTTAAAAACAATTAATAAAATTATAAAAAGTATTATTAAAATAAAGATGATATTTAATAACATTCGATATTTCTTTTTCACTACTATTCACTTTCCTTTTTATCATTAAATAAGTCATATCTAATGATAGCATTCCCTATTTCAATTAATTTATCAGAATATTCTAGATTTTTAGCTATATATTCATCATCTAAAATAATATTATTTTTAATTTCTTTATATTCACCAGTTGAGATATTATAATAGACTTTATTAGTTAAATAATTACCACTAGGGAATACCACTACATTATTATCTTTAATATTAAAGATATCATTTCCTAAAACATATTTATTATCAATATTAAGCATATTATATAAAGTTGGGGCAACATCATACATTCCCGTTACATAATCTATTTGGCCACTAAAGACTTGGGCTAATTTTTCATTTTTCGTCCAAATAATAAGAGGGGTTTTCTTATTTAAATAATGATCAAAACTATCATAAGGTATATAGGTTGGATCAGATGGATCTTTTAATTCACCTGTTAAATAATCATAATTATATAAATAATTCATTTCTTTATAACTCATTTTAGCGTCGTGATCCCCATAAAAGACAAAGATCGTATTATTAAAATATTCACTATTTTTAATATAAGAAATAAAATCACCTAAAGCTTCATCAGCATAATGACTACTTACAATATATTTACCTATATCTCTTTCACATAAATAACAAGTACTTAAAGTGTCTCCCGTTACATCATTAGTATAATAATCATTTATATCATAAGTAAATAATTGATGATGTTCAAAAGGAGAATGGTTCGATAAAGTAATAATAGTACCAAAATAATTTTTATTATTCTTTTCAATATTTTCTAAGATAGGAATAGCTTGTGAGAAGAATAATTTATCATTAATACCAAGACCTACATAATCATCACTACCTTTAACATCTTCAAAAGTAAATGATTCTTTAAAATACATATCAGTATAACCTAGATGAGGATGAATACTTTTACGATTCCACATTACCGCTTGGTTACCGTGCATACTAAAAGTGTAGTAGCCTCTATCTTCTTTTAATATTTTAGGTAGGGTAATAAAAGTATTGTTGGCATAACCTGAAAAGACGGTGTTACCATTGGAAGGAAGTAAACCAGTTAACATTATGTATTCGGCATCAGAAGAAGTACCTAGAGCAATTTGTGGGTAGAAGTTACTAAAAAACATTCCTTCCTTAGCTAGTTTTTTTAAATTAGGAACCACTTCTTCCCCATTAAATTCTAAATCCATTAAAAAGTCTTGCATACTTTCCATATGAACATAGATGATATTATAACCTTCTAAAATACCTGTATACTTATTTTTAGTACGATATGTATTTCTTTCTTCATCATTAAAAAATTCTTGAAATAAGGTAAGGGCATCATCACGGCCAAAAAGCGTATTTACTTTAGTAAAGGTGGCTTGGAAGGCATCATTTAATTCATACATAATAATTCCAAATCTCTCAACGTTTAAACGTCTATTCCATTGTTTAGCAAGACGACTATAATCAGCTCCACTCGCGGTGGCAAAAGTAATTATTAAAAAGCCTAATCCCACTAATAAAGTACCAAGAGCCATATCTTTTTTCTTTTCAATTTTACCAATAAAATTATAGTAAGGAGAAATTTTTAAACGATTATGAATATAATAAAAAATAATGGGTTGTAATATATAAATAAAATCAACTAGTCTTATTTTAACAAAAATTGAATCAGCAACTGTTTCGACTTGGTTAAGTGTACCTAGTTGGGCCAGTGAGGCAAAATCTTCATAGAAAATATAAAATATTGAATTGACTACTTCAATAATAGTAAATAAAATTAAACAAGTAAAAAAATACTTAAATTGATTTTTAGGTTTAAATAAATAACCAAATGAACCAATTAATAAAATAAAACCGATATCACATAATAATGGCTTATAATTAAAAGGGCCACCAACAGTTACTTCTCTTATAATAATTGTTCCACATAGTGCTAGAATGAAATAACTTAAAAATAATCTATTTGTATATATATATTTAACAATAAATTGTTTTATTTTCTTAAAATATTTATTAATAAAATCCATTTATTTACCTTCTCTACAAATTAATTATAGCAATTTTCAATAATATTAGCAATTATTCCTTGCAAAAATTAAAAAAATTTGGTATTATTTATCTACGTGCAGGTGTAGTACAGCGGTTAGTATGCGACCTTGCCAAGGTTGAGACGGCAGTTCGATTCTGCTCACTTGCTCCAGTGACGAATCTGTTCGAACTTTTCGGACATTCAAATATATTTCATCTCTTAAAGGAGATGATTTTTTTATGCAATAAAAATCCCCACAGGACATTTTGGTATATTTGTCAAAATTCCTAGGGGGTTAAATATTTTGTCAACTACCACGCACTGGAAGTACGTGGCTTATTTTAAGTACTGAAAGTACATTTAGCGAGTAAACTCGCTTAG
>CANQKO010000028.1 GCA_947624505.1 uncultured Bacilli bacterium
AATAGGTAGACGCACAGGACTTAAAATCCTGCGAGATTTAAACCTCGTGCCGGTTCAAGTCCGGCCTTGGGCACCATCTTAAAAATTAACTTCCTAAACATAGGAAGTTTTTTTATGCTCAATTTATTTTTAATTTTTTAATGTCATTTTTTAATTTTTATTATACTATAGTCATTAGCAAGGAGGATATTTATGGAAATAAAGAGAACATTAAAAAGAAGTAGCATTCCTACTATAGAACGACATAGTTTTTATGAAAATGATATATTTTATGAAAATATTTCTTTGATAGAGATAGAAAAAAGATTAGAAGAACAAAAAAAATTAGAGTCAAGACGAGCTCTATTTACTACTTTTTATTTCAAATTTGACTATGATGAAAATGGTAATTGTAAGATGACCACTCGCCCTTGGGATTGTGATGTTTAATTTCAAAAAAAATAGCTTTCTAAAAAGAAAGTTATTTTTTAAAATTTCATCGACTATGTCTTTTAAATTAATTTGACTTTTTAATTAATTTTAACACATTAGCGCTATCTTCTATTTTTTTATCTAAATCTTCTCTACTAGCTAAATGATACTTTACCATCATATTATAGGTATTAATATCAATATCTTTTATCTCTAATTTATCAAATAATTTTAAATAATCTATAATATAACGTTCAGGAACATTTTTAAAATCAGATGCTAAAAATAATTCTAAAAAATACAAAATCTTGGGAACATTTAAAATACTATCCATTGTTATATTATTATCATTTATATAATTATAATTAGCAGTCGGTATTAAAAATAAACCATCACTACTTATAGTTACTCGACCTTTTAATTTTGACATTTTCTCATCAGATGGACAATTATTATTATCTTTGCCATAAATCATATAATATTTTGATTCATAAGCTTCTAAAAAGCTATAATAATCTTCTAATAATTTTCTTTGCCGTTCTTTTTCTTCATCTGTCATTTCATAAGGACATAAAAAATGATAATATGATTGACTACCATATCTAACATAAATTTTATAATTTAAATCACTATAAGCTAGTATTTTTTTCTTCTCCTGTAAAGGAAAATGAACATAATTAGTTATGGCTCTTAATACTCTTTCATCTTCTTTTATTTCAGCCATTTGTTCTTTTTTAAAATCATATAACTTTTCTTTATTAATTAAATAATTATAAACCCTTATATTCTTTTCACATTCTTCAAATAAAAACATTATTTACTCCTTTATTATTTTTTATAAACTTCTAATTTTTCATTAATCCATTTATCCAAATTTTCTTTTAATGGTAAAAATCCTTTTCTTGTTTCAATAACGCCCTCTTTAGGTGGTTCTGATTTATAATTAATGTCTTTTATTGATAATTTTAAATGCAAATTATCTTCATCAACCGCTAAAACTTGACAATAAATAGTCTCTCCTATTTTAACGTAATCGTGAATATTTTTAACATAATTACTAGATATTTCCGAAATATGAATTAAGCCATCATACCAAGGATCAATATTAACAAATATGCCATATTTTTCGATTCCTGTGACTTGACCACTTATTATATCGCCCACTTTATAATTATCATTGTTTTCTTTTTCCACTGGCTAACACTCCTATAACTAGTATAACACAAAATCTATTTACTAAGCAAAAAATGTTAGCTATAATTAAAAAGAGGTGTGTTATGGAAAAGATAGAAGATAAAATTAAAGAAATGATTGAAAATGTAAGACCATACTTAAATATGGATGGTGGCGATATTGAATTTATTAAATTTGAAGATGGAGATTTATATATAAAGCTAACTGGTAATTGTAGTAATTGTCTTGGGGAAGATGCTACAATCAACGATAATTTACTACCAATGTTTCAAGAAGAAGTACCAGAAATAAAAAGTATTATTAATATTCCTATTTAAGAAGCCAATTAATTCTTTCTAAATTAGTATATTGGCTTATTTCTAAATAAGCATTTTTTAAAAATTCTTCATATTCATCTATTTTTTTTATAACTGGTATTAACTTTTCTTCATTGCCATCATTATTCATAATATCTTCATAAATATCAAAATATGATGAGGGATATAAAAGTCTAGCATATAACATGTGGTAACTATAAGGGGTTAATTTTTTTATTTTTAAATAAGTTTTTAAATCTAAAAGAGCATCATCACCATTATAAAATTCCACTTTAAGATAACCGGCAACATCTCTTACTTCTAAATCAAAGATAAAACTTAAAGGATTTAAATAATTTAAATTAATATTAGGATAAAAGATCCGCCGGTGCGATAATGTAATCGCATCATCCTGTCCTAAATTCATAACTTTATTAATTTTATTAACATAACAAATAGCATTCTCGGCTAAACCAATAAAATAACTAAAAGAATCTAAAACAATTTTTTTATCTTTACCAATGGCACTAATTTGCTCTTCAAAATAATCAACTTTTTTACTCCAAAGTTCACCCCAATTATTTCGATATAATTTACTATTTTTTTGATTAAGCTTAACTTTACTTAAAAATTCACACATTTCAATAAAATTAATTTTTTCATCTTTATTGGCATTTAATTTTAAAAGCAAATAATAATTTTCTCCTACTTTAGTAAGGGGATTATTATAAATATTAGGAATAATATCGTGAACTCTTATACCTTTCATCTTTAATTCATAAGATAAGTCTAAAATATCTTTTAATTCTTCTTCCGTTCGGTTAAAAAAGACAAAATAAAACTCATCCCCATTATATTTAAATGTGGAATAATTATTGTATTCAGTGATATCAATTAAATCTAAATTATAGTAATAATTAATTATCTCTTTCATACTTTAATTGTATGAAAAAAGGTAATGAATTAATCAATTACCTTTATTTTTTTCTAATTCTTTTTCAAATTTTTGAACTAAAGCATCAAACATATTTTCACAAGCTTGCATAAATGCTTCTTTTTGTTCTTTAAATAAATCATTTGTTATACCAAAAGGAAGATTTGAAGTTTGTGTTTCTTTTGCAAGTGAAGAGTCCATATTGACAGGTTCTGGCCCTTGAATTGGAGTTTCTTCGGTATTAGCAATAACTGGTGATACTTCAATCTTTGGTTCTTCATTTACAATTGGTGAAATTGGGCTAACATTATTTTCATTTGTTATTGGATTAATAATTGGTGAAATATCTTTTTCGATATCAACTGCTGGAGCACTAGGAGTAATTGGTGTTGATACTTCACTATTACCCATTACATTTGTAAATGGATTAGTATTAACTGAATTTGGCATAGCATTATTCACTACTGTTTCATTATTATTTATATTATTAGCTTGGGGAAATATATTAGAAATTGGTGTTCCATTTTCTACAGTCGGATTATTAGTATTTACATTTGCCATAATATTTTCATTAACAACTTGGGGATTAACATCAAAAATAGATGCTGTCTCCATCACTGTAGTACCCTCATCAACTTTATAATTATTCTTTAAAGTATCAAAAGATGGAACAGGTAATGTAAGTTGAGTAAAATAAACATCATCAGCAGGAAGCTCATTGTTAATTTTTAAATATTCAATATTGCCTCCAGCAATAATACTTTTTAAATTTTCTTTAACCATTCCCCATTCCGCTTGATCATTTATTTTAACTAGTCTATCATTTTCTAATTTACAAACTAAAATAATTGGTAAGCCCATTCCACCATTCATTTCATTATCTAGGACAACATAACTACCATTAGTTCCTTTAAAAGCTGTAATTAGTGGTTTTTCTACAACACCACCAGATGCTAAATTTAATTTAATTTTTCCCATAATAAGTCAATCCCTTCACTTCTATTCTTCCTAATTATACCAAATGGAAAACTATTTTTCAATTACTTTATCATTTTTTTTAAGATAAAATATTTACATCCATAAGCACAACTATTTTTAATATAATCATCAACATTTTTAATATCATTATGTTCTTTTTTTTGCTTGTTATCACTTTCATAAAAACCTTTAAGTCTTACTTTACCATAAGCAAAATCTCCCACAATATAATCAAAATTATCAAAATATTCTGTGGCTATTTCTTCTAAATTAACACTACTTAACCCTTCACCATAATCAGTGATAACTTCATATTCATTTTCTCTAATTTTCACCATAAACCTCCTAAAAAACAATGGTTCCAAATATTAAAACAACCATAATTCCTGTTACTATTATACTCATTACGAGTAAAATATCAACATAGCCATTACCAGTTGTAATAGGATTTTTTTGTGCTTTTAAAGCTTTTATTTTTTCATTCAATAAATATTCTTTATTTAAAGCATTAGTTGATATATCAAAAGATTCATATATTTCATTATTTAATTTAGTTATTTCACTACTATCCATTTTACTTATATCAGCAATACTATAGTTAAATAATTTATAGATATCAAAACTCATTAAATCTTTCTTTTCTTCTTCTTTTACTTTTGCTTTTTCTTGATAAGATTTTTTAAAATATTCGGCTACTTCATACGGATTATCAGAAGCATACAAATAATTAGTTGATAATCTTAAAACATTTGAACATCCTGGTGTATATAATAAATCAAAGAAGTCTTTACTATCTCTTGCTGTAAGACCAAAGTTAACTCTTTTTAAAGTAAATAAATCTATTAATATTTTTTGAACTTCAATAAAATAAGGATTTTCTTCTCTTTTAACGGAATTATTATTCTTTTTATCAATTTTATAAAATCCATCAAAAATTCTTTTAAAGTTAGTGATTAACTCTTCTTTAGCTCCATATTTCATTAAATTATTATCAAAAGATGTTTCACTTTTAACTTGATAAGGATTGATAATATCAAGTTCCCCATATATATTAATAAGCATTCTGATAACGACAACCAAAAATGAATTATATAAAATACTCTCTTCTTTATCTTTACTATTTAGATAATCAGTTATTCCTTTATCTATTGCTTCATTTATAAAATATGGTATCACTTGCATAACTTATCATCACCCTACTATAAATTGTATCACACTTCTAAAGGAATGGGAATATCTAAAATGCCAAAAGCACTCTCATAAGCATCACCATAAAATTCAGGCACACTACCATTAACAACAACTGCTCCCACTAAAATATCATATAAGAATTTATTTTCATCTTTTTTTAAAGGCGTAATAATTAATTTTTCCATTTCCACTGTAACATATATTTCTAGTAAAGCATTATTAAAGCCATAATTAGTTACTTTAGTCTTAATATTAGTTAAAAGGGTTTCATTAAAATTAATCCCAATTGGTATTCTTGGTCCCAAATTATTTAAAAATATATTATTAATGCCTAAAAATAAAGGTATATTAAGTATTAAATTACCATCCCCACTTTTAATATATTTATCATAGATAGTAACATCTATTTTCCCATTTTCTAAATCACTTAAACCCTTTTCTAATATATTAGTTACATTAGTTAAAATAGCATAAGTTTTTTCTAAATTATAATTAACTGCTAAAATTTCATCATTATTATTTTTAGTAATAACTAAGATATTACTAACACTATCTTTATTTATTACATCATCAGTTATTAAATCACTAAAAAATTGATTAATTATTTTATCTAATTTTTGATTGATTAAAATAAAGGCATTATTACTTGTTAATTTAGTATAGATATTATAAAGAATAATAGTATTTAAAATAAGACAAAAAAAGACAATAAATAATATTTTATTTATTGTTCTTTGATAATTATTTTTCTTTAATATCATTCTTCTCATATTAAATATTATGAAGAATAAATTGTTTTAATTAGTAAAATAACACCAATGGCAAAGATAACTACAATAATACCTATAACTATTTTTAAGAAAGTATTATTAGATTCTACTTCATCAAGAAAATCATCATCATTATCTTCTAAATCCTTTTTATTGATTGCGTTTGATTCAGTATAGAAAGAATTAGACATATCTAAGTCTTCTTCTTTTTCTTTTACTTCTTCTTTTAAGCCCTCTAATACTTCCGTATCATCATCACCCTTTAGATCAGTTAAAATATCTAAAGCTTCATTATATTTATGTGATTCTTTCTCATTTATAGCAATGGTATTAATTAAATTCTTTAAATTATCACTTTCAAAATCTTCTTCTTTTTCTTCATTATCTTTCTTTTTATTAACATTTATTTTCTTTAAAATATCATAATTAGTATCATTTAATTTTCTTAAACGATCTTCTTCATAATTTTCTTCTTTTTGCTCTTTAGCCTTTTCTAAGATAGCATTTAAATCATATTCTTTCGTATCCTCTAAAGTTTCTTTAATATCTTCTTCTTTTTCTTCTAATCTAATACTTTGTCTTTTAGGTACTTCATTATATTTAGTATCTAATATTTTTTTTATTTTTTCGACATCAATTGATGCTTCACTTTCCCCGATTATAGTAGTATTACTTTTTACTTCATAATTATCAAGTTCATTTTTATTAATTTCTTTATATAAGTTTTCATTTTTTTTTAATCTTGTATTGCCTAACTCATCATTTTCATAATATTTATTCATTCGTGAATCCATAATTCACACCTCTTATCATAATAATAACATAAGTATTAATAATTTTAAATCTAAAATATGCCAATATCAAAGTTATATTGACAAAGATTGACTTTTTTTAGATTTTTTATATAATTAAGAAAGGAGGATGAAATGAAAAAATTAAATGTCAACAAAGAAGCTTGTATTGGTTGTGGAGCTTGTGTAGCAATTGACCCTGAACATTTTGATTTTGGTGATGATAATTATTCCGAAGTTATTAGTGATGAAAATATAATGTCAGATGAAGCTCAAAATGCCATAGCTACTTGTCCTACAAAAGCTATTAGTTATGTTGAAAGTGATGAAGAAAAATGCGATTGTGATCATTGTGAAAATGGTTGTTGTAATCGTGATGAGGCTTTTGACAATGACGAATATGATGAGGCAGCAGCTTAAACTAACTAGCAAGTTTGCTAGTTTTTTTATTTCTAATTCTATTTCTTTCATTATCTGGAATAAATTCTAACATTCCTTCAACAGCGTTAATTAAAGATGTTATATTAATTTTTAAAATATTTAATTCTTCTCTTCTTAAAGGATATCTTTTTTTAGCTTCTTCAATTAAAGGGTATATAAAATCTTCAGTCTCTTTTGTATATTCAATTATTTTGGGTAAGGTAAAAACTTGGGCCATTGAAAATAAATTATTATAACGATCAAGAAGTTTAACAAATGTCGCCACTTCACTATCTTTAATGGCATCATAATAACATTGTAAAGCATCTTTTTTAGCTAATAACATATTTCTCTTAAAGGTTAATAATTGCACATTTCGTTTAATATCATTATTTATAGGTAAATCACTTAAATTAGATTGGGTATCTTCCATAACATCATGTAAAAGGGATGTCGCAATCATTTCATCGGAATTTAAGCCAATATTGATGCCATAACTTGCAACCCCTAAAGGATGAATTAAGTAAGATTCCCCACTTTTTCTTTTTTCTCCTTCGTGCATTAATCTTGCATATGGCAGTGCTAAAAGCGAATTAGATAAATTTCTTGCTTCACAATAACCTCTTAAAAATGTATACATTTTCTCAGTATTATCATCCATAATGTCACCTCTACTTGTAATATATCACAACTTCTTATATAATGAAAATATATAATATTTATAAATATTATAACTGGAGGTTATAAATGAATTTGGATTTATGGAAAATATTTTATGAAGTTGCAAATGCTAAAACCATATTACAAGCCAGCGAAAAATTACATATCTCTCAGCCTGCCATTACAAAACAGATTAAAAATTTAGAAGAATATTTAAATACTAAATTATTCATTAGAAGTAAAAAAGGGGTTATTTTAACAACAGAAGGAGAAAATATTTATAACGATATTAAAAATGGTTTAAATTCCTTTTTAATTGCCGAGAAAAAAATAAAAGATAATATTGATATTATAAAAGGAACAATTAGAATTGGCGTTTCGACAACTCTTGCTAAAAAATATTTAATGCCCTATATTAATTCCTTTCATAAAGCTTATCCTGGTATAAATTTTGAAATTTCAACTGACCCAACTAATATATTAAAAGAAAATTTAAAAAAAGGAAACCTTGATTTTATTATAGCTAAATTTCCTTTAAAAATTATTGATGATTTTAAATATGAACAAATAGGAACAATGCAAGATATTTTTATTGCTAGTAAAGAATATTCAGAATTAATAAATAAAAAACTTAATATCAAAGATTTACTTAATTATCAATTTATTTTACAACGTCAACCATCATCATCAAGGGATTATATTGATAATTATTGTTATAATAATCATATTAAACTTAAAAGTATTATGGAAGTTGCTTCTGCTAATCTTTTAATTGAATTTGTAAAAATTGGTTATGGAATTGGAGTTGTAACAAAAGAATATGTTTTAGATGAACTTAAGAAAAAAGAAGTTTTTGAACTCGATGTTAGTCCCAAAATTATTGAAAGAAAATTTGGCTTAATTACTTTACCAGAAAATTATTTATCACATGCTAGTGAAAAATTTCGAAGTTATTTATTTAAATAATTTTTTAATTCTTTAATTTCACTATTTGTTAAATGTCTATATTCCCCACTTTTTAGATTATCCAAAGTCAGATTACCAACACTTATTCTTGTTAGTTTTTTAACATCATATCCTAGTTTGGCAAATAGTTTTCTAATAATATGATTTCTACCCTCGTGAATTGTTATCTCTACTAAAGATGTATTTTTTTCTTTATCTATTTCTTTTACTTTAAAATGATCAATAATTAATTTTTGATCATCAATTAAGATTCCACTTCTTAATTTTTTAAAGTCATCTTCATTTAAAATACCATCTATTTTAGCAATATAAGTTTTTTTAATTTTATTTTTAGGATGCATCAGTAAATTAGCAAGATCCCCATCATTTGTTAGAATAATTAAACCCGTTGTATCATAATCAAGGCGACCCACAGGATAAATTCTTTTATTAGTTTCGATTAAATCAACTACTGTCCTTCGTCCTAATTCATCAGAAACACTACAAATAACCTCTCTTGGTTTATTTAATAGATAGTATTCTTTATTATTATCTTTAGTAATCGTAATTCCATCAATTGTTACTATATCACTACCATTTACTTTAAATCCTAATTCATCCACTTTTTGGCCATTAACAAAAACTTTACCTAACTTTATTAACTCTTCTGCTTTTCTTCTTGAAGTATAACCAGCATCAGCAATATATTTTTGAAGTCTTTCCATAAGAAATCACCTAAATATAATTTTAAAGTAATTATGCTTATTTAGCAATATTTTTTAAAAGAATAAGTTAGTTAAAACTATTGCCATTATTATTCCCACTAAATCAGCAAATAAACCACCCCATAAAGCGTGTTTTATTTTAGTAATTTTAATTGAGCCAAAATAAAGAGCAATAACATAAACAGTGGTATCAGTACAACCTTGCAAAATGGAAGCGAGTCTACCTATATAGGAATCTGGACCAAATACTTTAAAAATATCATTCATTATAGCTAAAGATGCTGTTCCCGATATAGGCCTTAATAATGCCATTGGAATAATTTCTAAAGGAATATTTATACCTCCAACTAGGTTATTTAAATGTTTTATAACAAAACCTAAAACATTACTGTCTAAGAAAATATTTATAGCAAAAATCATTGCAATAATAGCAGGAAAAATATTAAATGTCGTAATTAAACCATCTTTAGCTCCTTCTAAAAAAACATCATAAACATTTATTTTTTTCTTCACACCATAAAAAATAATTATAACAATTAAAAGAGGTAAAATTACTTTTGATACTATTTCCATTTTTTACCTCTCTTTCTAATAAAATAATCTAAGGTTAAACCAGCAACAGAAGAACAAAAAGTTGCAATTATCGCTGGTAATATAATCTCACTAGGTGATACTGACTTATAGGCTACTCTTAGGGCTAGAATGGTTGTAGGTATTAAAGTAACACCTGCCGTATTTAATATTAAAAAGGTTATCATTGCTGGGGTAGCTGTGTCTTTCTTGGGATTTATTTTTTGTAGTTCATTCATTGCCTTTAACCCCGCTGGTGTAGCAGCACTTCCAAGACCTAACATATTGGCAGCAATATTAGAAGAAATATAACCTAAGGCTTCATTATCTTTGGGAACATCAGGAAATAATTTATGTAAAATAGGCATTAATAATTTAGCAAATTTGTTAAGTAAACCACTAACTTCAGCAATTTTTAAAATTCCGGTCCAAAGAACAATAACTGGAAGTAGATTAAAAATTAAATCTAAGGCTTCACTCGCATTAGTTAAAATACTTTCATTTAAACTACTAATATTACCTGTTATAAATGAATAAAAAATACCAATAAATATTAAAAAAGCCCATATATAATTTACCATTTAGAAAGCCACCTTTTAAATTTTTGCCACCAGCTTACCTTTTCTTTCTTAACTTCTTTTTTAACATATATAGGTTCTTTATGATATATTTTATTATTTATTTTAATTTCGGCATATCCAACCTGTGTATTATCGCTATAATCTTTTATTTTTGATAAATTATAATTTATTGAAACACTCTTTATTTCTTTTTTATTTAAAGTTAAATAATAATTATTATTTATATATAATATATCATTTTTATAATATTCTTCATCTTCTATTTTAAAATTATCTTTATCTAAAACTTGATAACTTTTATAATTTTTAAAAATAGTATTATAGATTTCTTTATGATCAGCCCAGTCATTAGGATCATTTAAAGTAACAACCACTAAATTAATATTGTTTTTACTTCCCGTTGTAACTAATGTTCTTCTCGCTTTTTCCGTAAATCCAGTTTTACCACCCGTTATATAATCTTCACTTAAAAGTTTATTTTTATTATGCCAGACATAAGTCTTATAATTAGTTTTAACCGTATATTCTTTTGTTTTAAATATTTCTCTAAAAGTACTATTTTCAATAGCATATTTAGTAAGTAAAGCCATATCATAAGCTGTTGAGGTATTACCTTGTCCATTATCTTCTTCTAAGCCACTTGGATTATAAAATTTGGTATGTTTCATTCCTAAGTTACTAGCATAACCATTCATTAAATAAACAAACTCTTCTTTAGAACCCGCGACTGTCTCAGCAATTTGTAAGGCCGCATCATTTCCACTTCGAAGCAGTAACCCATATATTAAATCACGTAAAGTAATTTCTTCTCCTACTTCAATATAAATACCACTGCCATAAGCTTTATAGACAATATCACTTACTTTAACAACTTCATCTAAATTACCTTTTTCAATTGCAATTAAAGCTGTCATTATTTTAGTTGTACTAGCTATTAATCTTTCTTCATCAATATTATAACCATAAAGTACTCTTCCTGTATCAGTGTCCATTGCAATAATTGACGAAGCACTAATTGCCATTATCTTAATTGGTAAAAGTAACACTACTAACAATATAATCTTCTTCATATGCCACCTAAAAAATTATATGTTTCTTTTTTTATGTTAATAACTCAATACTTTTCAACAAATTTAAAAAGGAAGGAATAATTCCTTCCCAAGAGTTAAGTCTATGAGGTTTTTACGAGTTTTCCTTCTCGGTTATTTATTTTATCAAAAGTTTAATACTTTTAAGTTTCCATTTTTTTTAAAACTTTAAATAAGGTTCTACGACAATTCTACGACAAACGCTTCAACCTCTAGTAGCAGCCTTTGAACATCTATAGTCAGCGCTACTCGCAGAACCAGAATAATAACTCCAACCACTCTCACAATAGTATTCTGTTCTTGAACCACTCGAAACATTTCCTGTTGACATATCTTCGTAACAACTCTCTTCACAGGTACTTCTAGAACTATAGCTCTCCACTCCCACCGGACACTTATATTTTGTCGAAGACGAACAGTCGTTCTCCTTGTAATAACATTTCCCATTCCCGTCCTTGGCATCACCCAGAGCCTGAACGAACCAATAATCACGAGGATCCATACCGCCTTTAGACCAGCGTCCATCCGGGCATCTAAACACCACCGTGGTTACTCTATCGCCTTTGCCCACACAATCCACAAGTTTTTCCTTAGACGAATACTTATACCAAGCGGAGTCATACGTTTCTACAAACTCGCTGCATTCTTGATTTGTCCAACCATCGCTCTCAGAAATCACATAATATATTCCGTCAAACTCACACGCGCCTAAACTCTCATTGAATGTTCCCGTACTACAGTCGCAATTGTCCCATACATCGTAGGAAGAACAAGCTCGTTGAACAGAACTCGTACAAGCACTTTCAGCTGCTCCCTTAGTACTATATTCATTTGAAGGATTTGCACTGCATTTATAATAGGTTACATTTCTTTTCCACCCTTTATCTGAAGCATACGCTACACATTCAGTTCCAATTAATGTTTCATCAGAAGCACACTTATAAGCTGGGGTTGTTGTTTGCTTCGTACTTACACTATTTGTTGATATTCTTCCTGATGCATCAGTTACCCTTCCTTCAATGGTATACTCTGTTCCATCAGTTAGTCCCGTTACTGTACAAGTATCTCCAACTTGGGTAAACCACACACCTTTTTCTTTTGCACTACATTCATATTTAACTATACCACTTCCATTTGTTGTATCACTACCTTCTACTGTTACTGTTATACTATTTGTATCTTTATTTTTATATGTTACTTTACTTACATTGGGATTATTTAAATCTAACTTTATACTTTGAGTTGATACATCTGATTCATTCCCTGCTTTATCTTTTACTCTTATTTTTACACTATGACTTCCTTCTGTATCTTTTAATGTATAATTTTGATTTGTTAATGATGTTGATGTTAAACTGGTATAACTACAATTATCTTCATATACACAATACTCAGCTATATTACTTTCTTCTATTGTTGCATCATATGTTATATTATTTGTATGGGTATATTGTGAACTATCACTTAATGTTTGTCCTTCATCTGCTGCTCCTATTAAAGTAAGTGTTACACTTGGTTTAGTTTGATCTACTATTATCTTTGCTGTTGATTTATCTGTTATTACTGATACATTATTGGCTTTATCTTTTAAATATATATACATTGTTTTTTCTCCATCTTTAATATCTTTTAATGAATAACTATTTGTTTCACTTAATGTTTGCCAATTACAATTTGTTAAAGTCAATATAAAAATGTAATATTTGGACCATATAATTGGGGCTGTCGCGAAATTAAATGATTAATTTCGAATAGCTTTTTTTATGTAAAAAATAAAAAAGCCCTGATTTTATAA
>CANQKO010000029.1 GCA_947624505.1 uncultured Bacilli bacterium
AAAATTATAGGTATCGATTTAGGAACAACAAATAGTTGTGTTGCTGTCTTAGAAGGTGGAGAAGCAAAAGTTATTCCTAATAGTGAAGGAAATAGAACAACACCTTCAGTTGTGGCTTTTAAAGGGGATGAAGAGTTAGTTGGAGAAACTGCAAAAAGACAAGCAGTAACCAATGTTAAAAATACTATTTCATCAATTAAAAGAAAAATGGGAACTAGTGAGAAAGTTGAAGCTAATGGTAAAAAATATACACCAGAAGAAATTAGTGCGAAAATATTAAGCAAACTTAAAGCTGATGCTGAAGCTTATTTAGGGGAAAAAGTTACGAAAGCTGTTATAACAGTTCCGGCATACTTTAATGATGCTGAAAGACAAGCTACGAAAAACGCTGGTAAAATTGCTGGCTTAGAAGTAGAAAGAATTATTAATGAACCAACTGCTGCAGCCCTTGCCTATGGACTAGATAAACAAGATAAATTACAAACTATCTTAGTTTATGACTTAGGTGGTGGTACATTCGATGTATCTATTCTTGAACTTGGTGATGGTGTATTTGAAGTTAAAGCTACAAGTGGTAATAATCGTCTTGGTGGTGATGACTTTGATGCCAGAATTAGTGATTATTTAATTAGCGAATTCAAAAAAGAAAATGGCGTTGATTTATCTAATGATAAAATGGCAATGCAAAGAATTAAAGATGCTTCCGAAAAAGCTAAAAAAGATTTATCTGGTATGACTAATGCGCAAATAAGTCTACCATTTATTGCCCAAAGTGATGAAGGAACTCTTCATTTAGATATGACTTTATCTAAAGCTAAATTTGAAGATTTATGTCGTGACTTATTTGATTCAACTCTTGAACCAGTTAGAAAAGCAATGAAAGATGCTAAACTTACTAATAAAGATATTGATAAAGTTATCTTAGTTGGTGGTTCTACACGTATTCCATATATTCAAGAATTAGTTAAAAAAGAACTAGGTCAAGAACCAAATAAAGGTGTTAATCCAGATGAAGTTGTTGCAATGGGTGCAGCAATTCAAGGTGGTGTACTTACTGGTGAAGTTGATGATATCGTTTTACTAGATGTTACACCTCTATCACTTGGTATTGAAACCCTTGGTAATATTATGACAGTTTTAATTCCAAGAAATACAACTATTCCAACAAGTAAGAGTCAAGTATTTAGTACTGCTGTTGATAATCAACCAGCTGTTGATATTCACGTTTTACAAGGTGAAAGACAAATGGCTTCTGATAACAAGACTTTAGGAAACTTCCAACTTACTAATTTACCTCCTGCTAAAAGAGGTGTTCCACAAATTGAAGTAACATTTGATATTGATGCAAATGGTATCGTTAATGTTAAAGCAAAAGATTTAGGAACTGGTAAAGAACAATCTATTACCATTACATCTAGTACAAATCTTTCTGATGAAGAAATAGATAAAATGGTAAAAGAAGCTGAAGCTAATAAAGAAGCTGATGAAAAGAGAAAGAATGAAGCAGAAGTAAGAAATAATGCTGATTCAATGGTTTTCCAAACAGAAAAAGCTTTAGAAGATTTAGGTGATAAAGTAGATTCATCTGATAAAGAAAAAGCCGAAAATGCTATTAAAGAAGTAAAAGAAGCCCTAGATGGTAATGACACTGATAAGATTAAAGAAAAAACAGATGAACTTTCAAAAATAGCAATGGATTTAGCTGCTAAAGTATATCAAAATGCTAGACCAGAACATCAAGAAGAAAGTAATCAAACTGAAGAAAAAAAGAAAGATAATGTTGAAGAAGCTAAATTTGAAGAAAAATAAATATAATGGTAATAGGGAGAGTTAGACCTCTTCCTTTACTTCGTAATAAAGGAGAATAAGAAATGGCAAAAAAAAGAGATGAATTTAAAGATAACTATAAATGGAATGTTAAAGATATTTATCCCAGTGATGAAGATGTTTTAAAAGAAATTAAGGATTTAGAAAAACATATTAAAGAGTATCAAAAATATCAAGGGCATATATTAGATAATGCAAGTAATTTATTAGAATTATTACAATTAGATAGTAATTTAGGGGTAAGATTAGAAAAAGTTTTTGTTTATGCTCATTTAAATAATGATGCTGATACTCTTAATACTAAATATCAAGAATTATTTGGAAAAGCTAAAAATATTTATACTAAATATATTGAAAATACTTCTTTTATTGTTCCAGAAATGCTTTTAAGTGATGAAGAAGTAGTCTTAAAATATTTAGAAGAAGAACCAAAATTAAAACGTTATAAAAGAATTTTAAAAAATATTTATCGTAATAAAAAACATATTTTAGATAGTGAAGTAGAAAAATCTTTATCATCATTTGCTAAATTGATGGCTGCTCCCGATGAAATAATGTCATCTTTACAAGATAGTGATTTTAAATTTGCAAATATTATGGTGGATGGTAAAGAAGAAGAACTTACCGAAAGTAATTATTCTCTTTATATAAGAAGTGAGAAACGAAATGTAAGAAAACAAGCATTCCACTCTTTATATAAAACTTATAGTAATTTTAAAACAGCAATTGCTACGATTATGCGTAGTGAAGTTGAGAAAAATGTCGCAATGGCCAAATTACGGAAATATAAAAATACTTTAGAAGCATCTCTTTTTCATAACGAAATTAAACCAAGTGTTTATTATAATTTAATTAATTCAGTCCATAAAAATTTACCATCTATTTATAAATATTGGCGTTTAAAAAAAGAATTATTAAATTTAGATGAAATGCATCTTTATGATACATATGCCGACATAAAAACGGAAAAAAGCAAGAAAACTTATACTTTTGAAGAAGCTAGAGATTTAGTTTTAGAAATAGTTAAACCTTTAGGTAGTACTTATGTCAGTGATTTAACTAAAGCTTTTCAAGAAAAATGGATAGATTCTTGTAATAATGTTGGTAAAAGAGGAGGAGCTTATTGTACCGCTTGTTATGGGGTTCATCCCTATGTGTTAATGAGTTTTGAAGGGAATTTAAATGATGTTTCTACTCTTGCCCATGAACTAGGACACGCAATGCATTATTACTATGCTATTAATAATCAAAATTATGAAGATTATAATTATAGTATTTTTGTGGCTGAAGTAGCTAGTCAAGTTAATGAAATATTATTAAGTCGTTATCTTCTTGATAATAGTAATGATCAAAAAGAAAAGATTCAAATTATTGATGAATTATTACAAAAATATAAAGCTAGTGTATTTAGACAAACAATGTTTGCTGAATTTGAATTATTTATGAATGAATATACAGAAAAAGGTAATGTTTTAACTAGTGAAGTAATGAATAATAAATATTATGAACTTAATAAACTATATTTTGGTAAGGATGTTATAGTAGATGATGAAATAAAATATGAATGGGAAAGAATACCTCACTTTTATATGAATTATTATGTTTATCAATATGCCACTGGTTTTGCAGCGGCGATAAATATTGCCAATAAAATTTATGCTGGTGATGAGGTAGCTCGTGATAATTATTTAAAATTCTTAAAATTAGGTTGTACTAAAAATCCTATTGCATCTTTAAAAGTAGCAGGTCTTGATATGGAAAGTGAAGAAGTAATGGATTATGCCATTAAGTTTATGGATGAATTAATAGATGAATATGAAAAGTTATTAAAAGATAAAGAAGTGAGTGTTATTAATGAATAAAAAAGATTATTATGAAGTTTTAGGTGTTTCAAAAAATGCCTCTGATGAAGAGATTAAAAGAGCTTTTAGAGTTTTAGCTAAAAAATACCATCCTGATGTTAATAAAGAACCGGGGGCAGCCGAAAAATTTAAAGAAATTGGGGAAGCTTATCAAGTTTTATCAGATAAAAATAAAAGAGCTCAATATGATCAATTTGGTTTCTCAGCCTTTGAAAATGGGGGAGCATCGCAAGGCTTTGATATGGGTGATATCGATTTAGATGATATCTTATCGAGCATTTTTGGTAGCAATTTCTCAAGAGGTTTTGATTTTTCTTCTTCTTTTGGCGGACGTAGTAAAAGTAGACCTCAAAGAGGCGAAGATTTATTAATGAAAATTAAATTATCTTTTGAAGAAGCAATTAATGGTTGTGAAAAAGATATTAAAGTAAATGTAACTGAGACCTGTCATAAATGTGATGGCAAAGGTGGTTTTGGGGAAGAAAAATGTTCTACTTGTGGTGGTATTGGAGTTATAAGAGAACAACAAAGAAGCATTTTTGGCTATGTAGAAACCCAAAAGACTTGTCCTGAATGTCGGGGGTCTGGTAAAACATTTAAAGAGATTTGTAGTGAATGTAATGGCCGTGGTCAAGTAAGAAATTATAAGACTTTAACAGTTACTATTCCTGCTGGTGTTGATAATGACTCACAATTAAGATTATCTGGTAAAGGTGGAGCTGGTCTTAATGGCGGGGCCAATGGAGATTTATATTTAGAATTTGATGTGGCAACTCATAAATATTTTGAACGTCAAGGAAGCGACATCTATTTAGAAGTTCCCATTACTATTACTGATGCCATTTTAGGCTGTAAAAAAGAAATTCCAACCCTTTCTGGGAATGGTTATATCGAAATTAAACCGGGTACGCAAAATTATACTAAGTTAAAATTAAAGGGTAAAGGGGTTAAAGAAGTTAATAGTAATAGTTGTGGTGATATGTATGTTGTTTTAAATATTATAATGCCAAGAAAACTTACTAAAGCTCAAAAAGATTTATTAGAGGAATTAAGAGATACTAATTTAGAAGATGAAAGTGAATTTAAAGATTTTAGTAAAGCTTTAAAATAAATAAAAACTTATTTTTACTAACTAAGTAAAGATAAGCTTTTTTTATTAGCCTTATCTTTAGTGCCTAGAAAAAATTGACAATATTTTTATCTTTTAATATAATGTATATAAAGGTTGGTGCTACTAAATGAGTGAGCCGATATTAGTTAAATTAAAAATGCAAAAAAAATATAAATCTATTTTATCTATTATAGGTTTATTGATATTATTAATAAGTGTAATTGGTTTAATGTATTTATTTTATGATAAAGTATTAAATGTAAGTGAAGTAGAAAGTAATGGAATCTTAACTACTAATTATATTGATGGTAAAAAATTTAGTATTAAAGATGATGAGGAAATAAAATTTTCGGTTAGTAATGAAACCGATAATTTAACTTATTTTGCTATATCTTTTAATGATCTCAAAGGAAATGGCTCTTATGATTTAAAAGCAAATGGGACAACTATAACAGAGGGTAGTTTAAATACAACATCTAAGATGGCAAGTGATTATATAAGTCTAGATGGTAAAGAAACTAAAACTTATATTATTAAAATTGCTACAGACAATGAGATAAAAGGAACAATAAGTATTGATATTCCAACTGGTACAGTCGTAACATTTGCTGAAACTATTTTAAATAATAATACAATAAGTAATGCTAAAACTAAAGTGGGCAGTGATATCGCTAGTGCAAATGAAGGTTTAATTAAAACTAATGATGATTTAGGAGTGTCTTATTATTTTCGAGGTAATGTGTTAAATAATTATGTATCTTTTGCCGATAAATTATGGCGGATAGTAAGAATTAATGGTGATGGAACCGTTAGAATTATCTTAGATAATGTTATTGATGAATTAGGTAGTTATTATACAAGCGATGATAAATCATTTGCTTTTAAAGATGTCGGAATGTCTACTATTTTAAATAATTGGTTAAATGAAAATTTAAAAGATGAATTAAAATATGTTGCTAGTACTCGTTATTGTAGTGATATAGTAAAAGATAATAATACTTATCTTGCTTATAGTAGAATTATTACTAATAAGATTCCCACTCTTAATTGTCTAGGTGAATCATTTAGTAATAGTATAGGCCTTCTTAGTATTGATGAAGTTGTTTTAGCAGGTGCGTCGCCTACCCAAGGTAATAGTAGTTTTTACCTTTATAATAGCGAGGTAAAAGATCCTTGGTATACAATGAGTGCTGCCAAGGGTAGCGATAAAGAAATTTATATGTTTATGGTTAATAATGATGGAAGTATTTTAACCAATATAGAAGGATCTTTATATCGTAAAGTAAGACCAGTTATCAGTATTATTAAAAATGTGGAAGTATCTGGTGATGGAACGAAAAACAATCCATATATAATTATTAAATAATTTTGCAATGTGTCAAAGCAAGTGTTATAATAAGTGTCAATATTTGTATAAATATATGTAAAACAAATATTAGACACTTATTTTAATTTACATATAATGTTAAAATGAAATTGTGGTGATATAAAAATGAATTTTATTAAAGATGTCTATAAATTTATAAATTATTTATCTATTGTTGATGTTATCTTTTTTGTATCTATTATAGCTCTTTTAATTTTATTAGTAGTGTTAGCTTATTTTATTAAAATTAATAAAGATGATGTAATTGATAATGAAAAAGATATTAATCTTAATTTTAAAGAAAAGGAAAATATAAGGGAAAATACTAACAATGAGTTAAAAGAAATTATTAATTCTCTAGAAACAAAGCCACCTAAGGAAGAAATAGAAGATGATGAAGAAGGAGAGTTAATTGATTTAAAGACTTTAACCAAAAAGTTGCAAGAAGAAAAAGAAAATAATATAATAAGTTTTACTGATTATGAAAAAGATCAAGAAGAAAAAGCCATTATTAGTTATAATGAACTTTTAGAACATCAAAATAAATACCGAATTAACTATGAAAAAGAAATCAAAGATGATGATGTAACGATTAAAAAAGTTAATTTACAAGAATTAGTTAACAAAAATGAAATTGATGATGCATCTAAGATTGATGTTCGGGTTATAAGTTATGAAAAGGAGGAAGCATTTTTAAGTGCTTTAAAAGAACTTAATAGACTTTTGAATTAGGGGGATAATGATGAAGTTTTATATTGAAATATTTGGTTGTAAAGTAAATAGTTATGAAGGTAATTATTTAAAAGAAATATTTATTAAAAATAATTATGAATATACCAGTGATTTTAAGAATGCTGATATTGTTATTGTTAATACTTGTACGGTTACTAATACTGCGGATAATAAATGTCGAAAATTTATAAGAAGAGTAAGAAGAGAGAATCCCGAAGTTATTTTAATTGTAACGGGCTGCGCGGTACAAAATAATATTGAGACATATAAAAATTTAGATATTGATATTTTAGTAGGTAATAATTATAAAACTAAAATACCTTCTTTATTAGAAGAATATTTAACTAAAAATGAAAAAATAGTTTTATATAATTCTAGCCGTGATTTAACGTTTGAAAATATGGAAATAAATGATTTTGATCATACTAGAGCTTTCATTAAAATTGAAGATGGATGTGATAACTTCTGTACTTATTGTATCATTCCTTTTACAAGAGGTAAGTGCCGTAGTAAAGATTTTGATGAGATTATTACGGAAGCCAAGAATTTAGTTAAAAATAATCATTTAGAAATTGTTCTAACCGGTATTCATACAGGCTCTTATAATTATAATAATTATACTTTAGTAGATGTTATTAATGAACTTAGTAAAATAGATGGTTTAAAAAGAATTAGATTGTCTAGTGTCGAAATAACTGAACTTGATGATAAATTTTTAGAAATGTTAAAGAATAATCCTAAATTTTGTAATCATTTACATATTCCTTTACAAGCCGGTAGTGATAATACTTTAAAAAGAATGATGCGAAAATATGATTTAAAATATTTTGAAGAAAAAATCAAAGCCATTAGAGAAATTAGACCCGATATTTCTATTTCTACTGATGTTATTGTGGGCTTCCCTTTAGAAAGTGATGAAGATTTTCTAAGTACTTATGAATTTTGTCAAAAAATTAAGTTTAGTAAAATTCACGTTTTCCCTTATTCAAGAAGAGATGGTACTGCAGCCTCTAGATTAAAAGAAGTTGATGAAAAAACAAAAACGGAAAGGGTTCATAAACTTTTACGTTTGTCTGAGTTTTTAGAAAATGAATATGAAAGTAAATTTAAGGGCCAAGTTGTTGATGTTTTAGTTGAAGAAGTAAATGATAATGTAAGTATTGGGCATACATCTAATTATTTAAAAGTAGAAATAAATGAAAAGTTGATAAAAAATAAAATATATCAAGTAACATATAAATAATGGTTTTCTAAAAAAGGAAGTGATAATATGAAAGATGAAAAATATATAATGCCTAACCAAATGCCTGGTGATGGTATTAATTTAAATCAAGCTCAAATACCTAAAGAAGAAAAATATTTAAATCCGGAAACTGATTTGATGAAAGATATTCCTGAAGGTTGTTATATCAATGAATTTGGCGAAATTGTAAGAGAAGGAAAAAGAAGATAATTATGGCATATAAGAATTTCTTATATGTTTTTTTCTTGTAAAAAGAGAATTTTAAAAGTATTATGGAAAAAGATATTTATTTCATCTAAAGAATAATTTATCTCTTTTCGGAAATATTTAATTACAATATCCATACATTAATTAAAAATAAAATAAGTAATTATGAGTATTCTAGTAAGGAACTAAGTCAATTATTTTTGTTGTTGTCTTATTTACTTTTAAATCATTTATTATTCCTATTTTATTAGTTTTAATTATTCAAACTTCGGTATTCTTAATAATGGGTATTTTATCTTTTAGTGGTGATGATTTATACTTTATTTCCATCTTAATAGTTCAAAGTATTTTAATGGGAGCAACGATTGATTACGCTATTGTCTATACTTCTTATTATTTCGAAGAAAGACAAAAAAAGAATATCAAAGATGCTTTAAAAGATGCTTATGTTAATTCCTTACATACGATATTAAGTGCTTCTATCTTAATTATTGTTACGCTTATTGTTGGTTTGTTCCCATCCCAAATTGCGGCGAAAATATGTAGGACTTTATCTTTTGGGACGATTTGTTCATCAGTTTTAATTATCTTCTTCCTTCCAAGTTTATTGGCTACCTTTGATAGATTTATTACGAAGAAAAAATGTTAATTATTGGTAAAATATAGGAAATATTTTTACACTATTTGACATATAATGTAATATGTAGTATAATTATTTTGTTCATTCAGGGGGATAATGATGAATAAATTAACTATAGATGTCCTCCCCGTTATTGGGGGTTGGATTAATAAATTAAAAAGAAAAATATTAAAATATAATTTAAATTACATTATAATGCCATTACTTTATCTAATTATTATAACACTTATGGTAAATACCGAAGTAATAGATACAAAAGTAATCGATAAACTAACGGTTAAAAAAATGGATTCTTATAATGAAATAGTTATTACTAATGATATTAAAAGAAAAGAAATCCTTAAAAAATATAATTTAACGGATTATGAATTTAATGTTGTTTGTGCCATTACTTTAGCAGAAGCTGAGTATAATTCTTATGAGGATGCTTATGCCGTTATTAATACGATATATAACCGAACTAAAAGTGATAGATGGGTTAAATCAGTTGATAATAAATTTGGCACTGGTAAAGGCGTTAGTCTATATTATCAAGCTATTTCACCTAAACAATTTACTGTTTATGCCAGCGGTTCGTATAAAAAATATATGGGTGTAACGGATTTAGTGGGTTATAATGCCATTATTGACTTCCTTTATACCGAAGATATTCTTCATAATTATTTATCGTTTAGATCCAATTATATTAAAATTGCAGGTAGTGAAACTTTTAGTGCTAAAGGTAATAATTATTTTAATGAAATTTAAGAGGCTATGTAGTCTCTTTTTGTTTTTTATGGTATAATAAAGAGCCGAGGAGTGTTATATATGACTAAAAATGATTTGGAATTATATACCAAGGATTTAAAAGAAAATAGTGTGCGAAGAGCTTGTTATATTGTCCGGGAATATTTAAGATGTAAGGATTATAATTTTTCTAATCCTTCTGTATCCGAAGAAGAATTTTATGATGCTTTAAATATTTTACTTGCCCATTCATATCAAACAAGTGATGAAAAAACTGTTGTCGAACAATGGTGTTGTGATGGTGATTGCGACCGAAATAATGGCTTTTATGGCTTTTGCCCAGGGGAATTTCAAATTGATGCTAAAAAAAGAACCTTATGTAAATACTATCTTGATTCAATTAATAAATAAAATATTTATTTAGGTGGTTAAAATGAAGAAGTATTATAAAAAAATATTTAATTATTTCAAAGAGAAGAAATGGCAAATATTAATTTATTTTATATCTTCTTTTTTAATCGTGGGAACAAATACCATTGTTCCGGCCTTATCCGCTAAAGGATTAGAAGCAATTAGTAAATTAGATCTTTATAATATGTTAAAGTGTGCCCTTTTGATTTTTGTTGTTGAATGTATTCATTCTTTAATATCAATTTTTAATAATGATGCAAGTAGTAAAATTCAAGATGATGTAGAAATAAAAATTAAAGCTGATGTTTCTCGAGAATTATTTAAGTTAGAGATGAAAAACTTTGATAAAGAAGGTACAGGCTTTTTTGCCGAAAGAATTAATCAAGAACCAAGAGCATTAGCTAGTATTTTTCAAAGAATAAGATATAATTTTATAGATATTTTTACGTCTCTAGGAATTATGATATATATTTGTTACATTAATTTGTATTTAGGTTTGTATTTTTTAATAATTTCTTTAATTATTTTTATCTTTGATATAAGAAGAACTAAAAAATGGGAAAAAGAAAGAAAAACTTATTATGAAATGAATGAAAAATATGTTAGTAATTTTGGGGAATTAATAAGGGGAATTAAAGATATAAAAGTTTTAAATTTAAAAAATTATTTAATTAAAAAAACAACTAAAAATCAAGAAGAATTAATTAAATATAATTACGAAATTCAAAAAGAAGATAGAAAATTTTATTTTATGGAAAATATTTTTTATGATCTAAAAGAATTATTATTAATTGTGGTTTGTATTATCTTAATCAAGAATAATTTATTAAGTGGTGCCAATCTTTTAATTGTTTATATGTATCGTAACAGAGCAACGGGTTTTATTAATAGTTTAAGTTCAATATATCGTGATCTAAAAGATTTTAATTTATCAATTGAAAGATTATATGAAGTAATTGATGGCAATAAATACCCAAAAGAGAAGTTTGGTAATATGAAAATTAAAGATATTAAAGGAAATATTGAATTTAAGAATGTCTATTTTAAATATGATGATAATTCTGTTATAAATGGAGTTAGTTTTAAAATTAAGCCTTGTGAAACCATTGGGATAGTGGGAGCAAGTGGGGCCGGAAAGAGTACAATATTTAATTTAATAAATAAATTATATACAGTAAATAAAGGTCATATTTATATTGATGGCATAGATATCAACCAGTTAGATGAAGATACCATCAGAAATGGTATTTCTACGATTACGCAAAATCCTTATATATTTAATACTTCAATTAAAGAAAATCTTTTAATGGTTAATCCAAGCGCATCTGATAAAGAAATTAAAGAAAAGTGTAATTTATGTCTTTTAGATGAGTATATTAATACTTTAAAAGATAAATATGAAACTAAACTAGGTGAAAATGGGGTTATCTTATCGGGTGGTTTAAAACAAAGATTAGCAATAGCTAGAGCACTTATTAAAAATAGTAAAATAATTCTTTTAGATGAAGCCACGAGTAGCTTGGATAATGAATCTCAAGATTATATTCATTCATCAATTAAAAAAATAAGAAAAGATTATACGATAATAATTATTGCTCATAGGTTATCTACGGTTGTTGATTGTGATAAAATTTTAGTAGTGGATAAGGGTAAGATTGTTGGGTTTGATACGCATCAAAATCTAATAAAAAATAATGCGGTTTATAAAAGATTATATAAAAAAGAATTAGTTAAATAACTAATCCAGTTTATTTATATTACTAAAATTTAATTTAGCAACACTTTTAAGCATTTCTTCCCCATATTCATCTTTTATTTCTTGGGCTATTTTATTAACGGCATCACTGGCACCTTTAGGAAGGGGAGTATGAACTGTATCAGAAAGTTCATCCATTTTTTGTAAAAAGATATAACGACTGATAATGGATGCACATCCAACACTTAATACTTGATCTTCGGCTTTTTCAAGGAAAGTAATATGTAATACTTTATTAGGAACATCAGCAATGTATTTATAAAAATTTTCACTACTACAAAACTTATCGATAACAATTTTAGCATAATTAAAATTATTTTTATTTTTAAGTTCATATAAAGCTTTATTATGAAGAATAGCCTTAATTTTATTCATATTATTACTTTTACTATAATATTTATTATAAGTTTCATTATCAATAATTGTTGTAACATAAGGAATTTTTTTCATTATTTGGGGTGCTATTTCTTTAATTTTGCTATCTGAAAGTTTTTTAGAGTCTCTTACCCCTAAGTCTTTTAAAAAGTTAAAATCACTTGTGGCAACATAAGTAGCAGTTACAACTATCGGGCCAAAAAAATCACCAGTGCCAACTTCATCAGAACCAATTGTCGATAATTCCATAAAATCTT
>CANQKO010000030.1 GCA_947624505.1 uncultured Bacilli bacterium
GAAAGAGAAATGGATGCCAAAATATTATATAAAAATGGATTAAAATATGCTAGAGAAGACGGTTATGATGATGGTGTTAAAGTTGGCTATGATAATGGTGTTAAAGTTGGCTATGATAGTGGTATAAAAGAGGGTTATGATAATGGCTATGAAGAAGCCAAAATATCTATAGTTAAAACAATGTTTCAAAAAGAGAACTTATCAATAAAAGAAATTGCCGAATTAACTAACTTAGAAGAAGATGAAGTATTAAAAATCCAAAAAGAAATTTTAAAAGATAAGAAATAAATTCTATTTTATTAATAGCAAACATAAACTGAACATCTCTATAAATTAAAAAAATAATAGATATATAAATTCATTTATTATATAATGGTATTGGTGTTTAAGATATGAAAATATTAAAGAATCTTTTATTAATTTTAATTATTATTGTACCCATTAATACATATGCCTTTACTTTACCAGAATTATATTCTAGAAATGTTTTAATTTATGAACCTAAAACTAATAGAATAATTTACGAAGACAATGGCGATGAAGTAGTCAATATCGCGAGTCTTACTAAAATTATGACTACCATTGTGGCAATTGAAAATATTAAAGATTTAGATGAATATGTTACTTACACTGAAGAAATGAAAAAGGAAATTCCTTATGATGCTTCGGTTGCTGGCTTAAAAGTTGGCGATACAGTAACCTATCGAGACTTGCTTTATGCATCAATGCTTCCAAGTGGGGCTGATGCAACTACTCTTCTAGCTTATGGTATTGCTGGTTCTAGTGAAAATTTTGTCAAACTTATGAATGAAAAAGCCAAAAGTTTAGGACTTACAAATACGCATTTTGTTAATGTAACTGGGTATGATATTCCTAATCATTATAGTACACCAAGAGAAGTTTTAACTTATCTTTTATATGCCTTAAATAATCCATTATTTAAAGAAATTTATGAAACAAAAAACTATACTTTAACAAATGGATTATTAGTTATAAGTACTATTTCTAAATATCAAGACCGTTTTTCTTATGATTTTACAGACATTTTAGGAAGTAAAACTGGCTATACCGATAATGCCGGCTTATGCATTTCTGCCTTAGCAGACGTTAATGGTAATGATTTAATCATTCTTACTTTAGGAGCTCCCGTTGATGAAAAAAGAATTAATCACGCTAAAGATTTAATGACAATAATGGATTATTTAAAAGAAAATTATCAAGAAAAAATATTATATAAAAAGGGCGATACTCTTTTTACTTTACCGGTTAAAGATTCTAATATTAGTACTTACAATGTTAAAGTTAGTAAAGATATAACAACTTATTCAGTTGATGAAATAAATAAAGATGATTATTCTTATACTTATGACGGTTTAAACTCTTTAAGTTTTCGCAATAAAAAAGGTGATGAAATTGGCACAATTACTTATAATTATTTAGATGAGCAAATCATCCAGAAGGTTTATTTAGAAGAAGATATTGACTTATCTTTTATTAATTTATTTAAAAATAAACCATCTTTATTAATACCTTATATAATTGCTATTATTTTATTAATATTTATTTTATTATATAATTTAATTAGAAGAAAAAAATGGCGGAGGTAATTATGGACGTCAAAGAAATAATCTTTACTAAAAATAATGATAAATTAATAATTGATTTTTTAAAACAAAAAGTAATTTATCAAGATATTATTTATATTATCGAAAAAGATTTGTTAAAAAAATATTTAAAGAATTTTATGAATATAACATTTAATTGGCAAAAAGAATATATTAATAATACTTTGATTGATGGCTATAGTTGGGAAGTACTTGTTCTATTTAATGATGATTCTTTTAAAAAATATAAAGGTCATAATTTAACACCTGATAATTTTGAGGTATTAAGAAGATTAAATGATAATCTATTACAAGGGGTGCGCTAAAATGGATTTACTAAATATTGATTTTAAAAGTTTAATTCCTACTTTAGTACAAGCATATACCAATGTTTATGGTGATGAATATCAAGATCTAATTACGGAAAAAATTAATAAAGCTTACTTTATTGAATATAATAATTATCTTTCTTTAAATAACTATGTATTTAATTTAAAAAAAGTAATGGCTAGAAAATATGTTATTCGTTTTCTTAAAATGTTTAATATCGATATACCACCATTTAGTGATTATTATTCACTTAATGAAAATGATATACCTGCGATCAAAGGGATTTTTAATAATGCCTTAGATGCTTTTCTTTTCTTAAGAAATGATATTCCTTTAAACGCTTTTAAAGAAGGAATAGTATTAGATGATAATACCATTGATCTTCGCCTTCAATTAATTAACTATTTAAAAAGTGATAATAAAGAATTAACTAAAGAGAAATTTTTAGAATTTATGAATTCAAGTGAATATGCTAATCTGGTTAAAAAAATAAATGAATGTTACCAAGTATATCAATCTTTATTAAAAGAATACCAAGAATGGTTAAAAAGCTTAGAAAGAATTGAAAACTATATTAAAAGTGAAAATAAAAGAATGAATGATATTCTCGCTCAAGCGACTGATGATTATATGGAAAAAATTATGCATCTTTTACCAGAAGCCTTAAAACAAAAAGGAGAAAATGAAGTTAAAAATATTTTATTTGATGAAACAGATATTTCTTATGACTGTGATTTAGACTTTTTTAAATCCGAAACTTTAGAAAAAATTCGTACATTATCAGTAAGTAAAGATTCAATAGAATATATATTATTAAATCATTATCATTATTTATTATCCTTAGGAATAGAAATACCAGAAGAATTACTTACAATTAACAATTTAGATGACGTTAATAGATACTTTGCTTTTTTAGATCGTGAAGATATTAAAAAATTAATTCCAAGTGAAGAAAATGCTAATTACTTTAGTTTTTTAAAGGGTGTCCTTAATAAAGAGGCTTCTAAAAAATTTTATCTTAATAAACCGGAAGTTAAAAAATATATGAGTCAAAATAAAAAAGTAACGGAAGAAGAAATAATTTACTTATGTGAATTATTTGAAAATGAAGAGATATGTGTTCTTTATGGAAGTGAAGATGGGAAGACTATACCTATATTATTATATACAATTGATAATAATAGTTTTGGCATTCTTTCCTATACACTTCTTCACGAAGTTGGACATATAATAGATTTTTCCCCTTATGGCAGTGGTTTTGATTACAATGATTCACCTGCAAGTTCTTATAATAAAGCCTTTCGTCGATATGAAAAATTTAATGAAACTCTTAATGATATATTTTGTATTGAAGCTTTAAATTACTTACAAGAAAATGGTATATTTTTAATTGAACCAGAAGATTTAGTTATTAAAGATCTTAGTAATTGTAACACTAGTCATCTAACTAAAGAAATACTTTATCCTTTAATTACTAAATATCGTGCACTTGTAATAAAAGCTAAAGTAACTAATAATAAAAACGAACTTACCAATTATATTGGAGAAGATAATTATGAAAATTTAGTGGACTGCTTAAATAAAATAGATGACCTAACTAGAAAAGGCTTAGAAAATAGATTAAATAGAGGCCTAAATGATGAGATAGTAAATGAATATTACCGCGCTCTTGATGATGCAAAACAAATTTATGCCAATATAGATATTTATTATAATAGTAAGGGAATAAAAAAATAATTATAAACTAACTTGAACAATTAAATAATTATTTTTTTACCATTAAGAATATTGTATAAAGTTAATTTAAAGTATCTTTTTACTCTTGTAAAAAATCAATAATATTAATTACCTCAATTCCATCAATTAATTTATTTTTTACATTGTCCATCGTAAGGATAATTTTACGGTAATTATCATTAATTGCTAATAATGATTTCTTTTCTCTTTCTTCCACTTTTTCATCTAAAATACTTCTTGCCACTTGATAGTAAATAGTTTCATTTGCTTTAATAGCAATAAAATCAATTTCGATATCATTATACTTTCCAACATAAACTTCATAACCTCTTCGTAAAAGTTCGATATATACTAAATTTTCATAACTACTACCTGTATCATATGAGGAAATCCCATTTATCACATTTTTAAGGCCATTATCTATAAAATAATACTTTCCTTGAGTTTTTAATAATTGTTTACCTTTTAATTCATATCTTGGAACTCGATAAATAAAATAAGCATTTTCTAACATTTTTAAATATGAATCTACGGTTTCACTTGTTATAACATTGCCACTTTTTCTCATAAACTCCGCAATAGAATAAGGAGTTGTAAAATTACCAATATTAGATGACATATATTTAATTAAATTGTCTAAAAATACCACATCTTTTATATTATTACGATTAATAACATCTTTTTTTAAAACTACTTCTTTCAAATCATTTAAATAATTTAATATTAATTCTTCATTATCATTCATATTGGTTATCATAGGCATTCCACCATATTTTAAATATTTATCAAATTTAACAAATTTGTCATCTTCTCTTTTAAAATGATATTCTTGAATAAACTCTTTAAAAGAAAATGGATAGATTTTGATAGTAAGAACTCTACCAGCAAGTAAAGTTGTTAGTTCGCTAGACAAAAGATAAGCATTAGAGCCAGTTATATATATATCAGTAGCAAAATCAACTAAAAGAGAATTGACTGCCTTTTCCCATTTTTCAATGTTTTGTACTTCATCAAGTAAGATGTAATATTTTTGTTTATTGGTTATATGTCCTTTTACATAATTATATAAATCTTTGTAGTCTTTTATATCATAAAATTCGGCACTTTCAAAATTCATATAAATAATATTTTCCATTTTTACCTTTTCTTGTTGCAAATAATCTTTAAATTGAAGAAGTAATGTACTTTTTCCTGATCTTCTAACACCAGTAATAACTTTAATAATTTTTAAATCTTTACTATCAATTAATTTATTTAAATAATTTTTTCTTACTAACATAAAATATTCACCTATTTATAATGATAAACGTTTTTAAATGATTTGTCAAGTTTTTCGGCTACAGCCGGAAAACTTCTCTTTTTTTATTTTTTTTCGGTCGTAAACTAAAAAGTATCATTTGATACTTTCTTTCTGCTCTTTAATTTTTTCTTTGGCCACCGTTAACATTAATTTAAGACGATTGATTTGATTAGTATGACTAGTTCCGGGATCATAATCGATAGCAATGATATTAGCCTCATTATAAATACTCTTTATTTTTTTAATAACACTTTTGCCAACAATATGATTAGGTAAACAAGCAAAAGGTTGAACACAGACAATATTAGTTACACCACTTTTGATTAACTCAACCATTTCGGCCGTTAAGAACCATCCTTCACCAGTTTGGTTTCCTGTTGATAAAATACCATTAACATTATCTTTTAATTTATTTATATCAGTTACTTCTCGATATCTAGTTTTGGCTAAATTTAATTTAACTGGTTCTTCATATTTATCAATTATATTTAAAATTGTTTTTTCTACTAATTTATTTATTTTAGGAGTTTTTAATATTTCTTCTTTAACAATACCATTATAAAAACAATATTTAACAAAGCCCATTAAATCAGGAGATGATACTTCAGCTCCTTCCGATTCTAATCTTAGAACTAAATTATCATTAGCAAAAGTATGATATTTAACTAATATTTCACCAACTATACCAACTTTTATTTTAGGTACTAAGTTAACTTTTATATTATTAAAATCATTAATAATATTTTTTATATTCTTTTTATATTCACTTATTTTACCATTTTTAATTGATTCACAAACAATATTCATCCATTTATTATATACTTTTTCACTTGTTCCTTTTTTAATTTCATATGGTCTTGTAGCATACAATAATTTAGCTAGTAAATCACCATAAACAACAGCTTCGACTACTTTATTTAAGAATGATAAATTTAATTTAAAAGCTTGTTCTTTTTCTAAACCAGAAGTATTTAAAGAAATAATTGATACTTGTTTTAAACCCGCATCTTTTAAAGCTTTTCTAATTAAACCAATATAATTAGTTGCTCGGCATCCACCACCCGTTTGCGTAATCATTACTGTCGTTTTATCTAAATCATATTTACCACTTTTTAAAGCTTCAATTAATTGCCCCACAACAATAATAGCAGGATAGCACGCATCGTTATTTACATATTTTAAACCTATGTCAACAGTGGCATCAGTTGTCTTTCTTAAATAGACAGCATTATACCCTTCGCTTTTAAGAAGGCTCTCAAAGATAGGCATATGATTTGGGGACATATCAGGAAATAAAATAGTATTACCTTTTTGTTCTTCTTTAAAATAATTTTTATTATAAGTATAGGTATGATAATTATTATCTTGAAGTCTTTTATTCATTGCCGCAATTAAAGACCTAATTCTTATTTTAGCGGCCCCTAAATTATTTATTTCATCAATTTTAAGAGCGGTATATAAACGATTATTGCTTTTTAATATTTCTTCAGTTTGATCCATTACAATAGCATCTAATCCACAACCAAAAGAATTCAACTCGACTAGTTCTAAATTAGGATATTGATTAACAACATCGGCAGCATTATATACTCTTGAATGGTAAGCCCATTGATCTACTACTCTTAAATGAGTTTTAATTTTACTTAAATGGCATATGGAATCTTCTGTTAAAACTACTAAACCTAAACTATTAATAAGGGTATCAATTCCGTGGTTTATTTCTTTATCTAAATGATATGGACGACCAGCTAAAACTATAGCCTTCTCTTGATGCATAATAGTATATTGAAGAAATTCCTCCCCCTTTTTTTGTACATCATTTTTAAATTTATCTAATTCTTCAAAACCTTTTCTGATAGCGTCTTTAACTTCTTTATAAGTAAAATGATATTCTTTAAAATCATTTAATTCCATAAATCTTTTTATTAAACCTTTTTCAGTTATTGGTAAAAATGGATTAATATATTTAATCTTATTTTTTTCTAAATCTTCAACATTTAGTTTGATAGTTTCAGAATAACTTTGAACAATTGGGCAATTATAATGGTTATCAGACGTAGCAAATTCACATCTTTCATACATTAAACAAGGATAAAAAATTGTTTTAACACCCTTTTCAATTAAATTCATAATATGCCCGTGCACAAGTTTAGCTGGATAACAAACAGATTCACTTGGCATCGATTCAATCCCCGATTCATACAATGCTCGATTTGATGAATCTGATAAAATAACTTTAAATCCTAAATTAGAAAATATTGTAAACCATAAAGGATAATTTTCATACATATTTAAAACTCTAGGAATACCAATTACCCCTCTTAAAGGATTTTCAATAGGTTGATAGGAAAACAGACGATCATATTTCCACGCATACATATTAGGTAATGAATTATTACTACCATTATTACCACTACCCTTTTCACATCTATTACCAGAAATAAAAACTTTTTTATTAAAATTATTAATTGTAAGAGCACAATGATTTAAACAACCCTGACATCTCGTATGACTATTTTTTATTTCTAAATTATTTATTTCATCTAAAGAAAGAATTGAACTTTTAAGAGATTTATCTTGATAATTGTCATAATTATCTTTAGCAATTAAAGCAATTCCGTAGGCACCCATTAAACCAGCAATATCGGGTCTAATAACTTCTTTACCAGAAAGTATTTCAAAAGCTCTTAAAACAGCATCATTTAAGAATGTTCCTCCTTGAACTACTATTTTATTACCTAACGATGAAAAATCTCTTATCTTCATTACTTTAGTCAAGGCATTTTTAATAACTGAATAAGATAAACCAGCAAAAATATCAGCAAGCGGTTTACCTTCTTTTTGCGTTTGTTTTATTTTAGAATTCATAAAAACAGTACATCTTGAACCTAAATCAATTGGATTTTTAGCTTTAACTGCTAAAGAGGCAAATTCCTCTGTACTTATACCTAGTGATTTAGAGAGTGTTTCAATAAAAGAACCACAACCAGATGAGCAAGCTTCATTAAGCATAATACTATCAACAGAATTATCTTTTATTTTGATATATTTCATATCTTGGCCACCAATATCAATAATACTTTCAACCCCTTTTAGAAAGTAATTTGCCGCGGCAAAATGAGCAATAGTTTCTACTTCAGATATATCTAAATTAAATGCCGTTTTTATTAACATTTCTCCATAACCTGTAGAACCAGAATGACGAATAATAATACCTTTAGGTATTTTTTGATAAAGTAATGTAAGCATTTCTTTTATTGTTTCAACTGGGGTTCCTAAATTATTTCGATAATTTTCATATAATAAATATCCTTCATTATCAATAAGAACAATTTTAGCAGTAGTTGAACCAGCATCTATACCAATAAAAGCATCTCCTTTATAAGTATTTAAATCTTTTCTTTTTACTTTATATTTATTATGTCTTTTAATAAATTCATTGTATTCTTCTGCATTTTTAAAAAGGGGTTCTAAAGAATTACTATTATCTTCCTCATATTTTTTTAATTTAGCTATTTTGGCCTTTAATTCTTCTTTAGTATAATATCTTCTTCTTTCTTTATCTAAAACAGCTCCAATGCAAACAAATAAATTAGCATTACGAGGAGTAATAACTTCTTCATCTTTTAAATTTAATGTTTTAATAAAACGCTCCTTTAAAACAGAAAGATAATTTAAAGGACCACCTAAAAAGATAACATTACCCCTTATGGGTTTGCCACAAGCAAGACCACTAATAGTTTGATTGACAACTGATTGCATAATAGATAAAGCAATATCTTCTTTTTTAACACCTTCATTTAATAAAGGTTGAATATCAGTTTTAGCAAATACTCCACAACGAGACGCAATTGGGTAAATGGTATCACCTTTTTTAGCCATTTCATTTAACCCTTTAGTACTGGTATTTAAAAGAATAGCCATTTGATCAAGAAAAGCACCAGTTCCTCCAGCACAAGAACCATTCATTCTTTGCTCAATTGGTTGACTAAAATAAATAATTTTAGCATCTTCTCCCCCAAGTTCAATAGCTACATCTGTTTTACTAGCATATTTATCTATCGCATTTTTACAGGCGATAACTTCTTGAACAAATAAAACATCTAAATATTTAGCAAGACCAATTGCTCCACTTCCTGTAAAAACTAAAGAAAATTTCCCATCACTAAAATTTTTTAACCCTTTATTTAGTAAACTAGCAATAGTTTTTTTAGTATCTGATAAATGTCTTTTATATGCTTTATATAATATTTTATCTTTATTATCCATTATTATAACTTTAACAGTAGTTGAACCAATATCAACTCCAATTTTATAATTTTTTAACATTCTTTACTGCCTCTTTACTACTTAGTATTAGTTATTAACTAACCTCGTTATATAATTATAGCACGTAAAATATTAATTAGTAAATAATATCAATTAGTCTGTTAATCCTTTATGGGACATTTTAAAAAAGGATTAACAAAAACTTTGATACAAGTTTAACAATAGTTGAAAATATGATAAAATGTTGATCAAGGTGATTTATGTATGAAGAAAATAAAAACAGAAATAAATAATAACATAAGTCCAAAAATTTATTTAATAATTTTTATATTTGCTTTATTAATGTTTATTTGTACCTTTATAGTTACTGCAAAATATTATATAACTATTAAAGATTATATTAAAATTAATGCAACCATAATTGAATCAGGGTATCGTTACACTGGTCCTACTTCTGAAGAATCTAAGATTAATTACATAAAAGTAAAATACGAATATAAAAATAATGAATACATTAAAGAATTACGTATAACAGATTTTTTAATTAAATATCCCAATGTTGGTAGTAATCGAACTATATTAATTAATCCAAATAATCCAGGAGAAGTAGATAATCATTATATGCGAATGATATGTTCAATTGCTTCAGTATTATTACTAATATTTACTTTATTTGTTTTTAATGCTTATAGAATTAAAAAAAGATAAAAAAATTCTACTTTGTTTAACTGAATGAAAACTAAATTTAAAAATCATCTCTATCTAGAGATGAAATATATTTGAATGTTCGAAAAGTTCGAACAGAAACGTCACTGGAGCAGATAGCGAGAATCGAACTCGTAACTTAAGCTTGGGAAGCTTACATTTTACCATTAAACTATATCTGCATTATAATTTTTATGAAAAAACCGAGTCAAAAAAGTTTGAATGAATTTCTATATGGAACGAATGGTTAGGTTATTTCAAACTTTTTCACTAATTAGGAATTATTACTCCTTTGAATCAATTTCTGCTAATATTTTAACAAATAATAGAAAAAGTAGCAATACATTTTGCTACTTATTTAAATAGTATTTTCCCCGTGTTGACGTCTTAAATACGTTTTTCCTTCTTCCCTTTTTGATTTATCTTTTTCTTGATAGCAAGATAAAGGGAACCAATCAAGATCTTCTATCACTTGATCAAATAATTCTTTATTTTCTTCATCTGTTCCTTTTTTTGTAAATAGCCAATCGTTATTATAAGTTATTTTAAGTATTGCATTAACATATTCCATACGTACTTTCAATGTTTCAATTATCCTTACAACATCATCAGATGTAATTTGCATTTTGTCAAGTTCATCATTTAAATGGTATCTAATCATAATATCATATTTTTCAAGTAGTTCTTCCATTTCTGGGTTCTTTTCTTCCTCTTTTGGTACAGGCCATGTTGCTGGATAATGCCCTATGTAATCAATTAATTCACAAAGTTGAATTACAGCAGTAATTACTTTTTTAAACATTAAGCTTAATTGTGAATATTTAAGTTCCATATTATGCTTCATAAAATTATAAATTTCATCTTCAGTCATTTCTAGAGAAGTTAACTTTTTATATAATTCTGAACTTTTATAATGATTTTCAAAATATTCATTAGCTTCTTCTTTAGAAATAAAATTTAATTGACCTAATTCGGTTTTTGTTTTAAAGTAGTCTGGATAAAATAATAATATTTCATCATAATCTAGAATAATATTTCCATATTTTTTATAATCTTCATACCTCTTTGTAATTTCACTTGTCATTTTTATAAACCTCCTTGTAATACATTTTATCATAATTATCTTTCCAAGTCATCTTTATTTCTTGAATTATTTTAAATAATTTTAATATCATTATTATCAAGTATATTTTCATCATATAAATTTTTCTTTTTAACTCTTGCTCAATCTCTAATTCTTTTGTAGTAATATTAATAATTTAAACCCAACTTTTCTAAACTTAAACACTAAAAAAGTACCAACTTCTTTTAGAAATTGATACTTTATATATTAAGTCCAAAACTATAAAAGATCGGACAGATTTCCAAATGGAGCGTATAGGGAAGAAGTTGAATAACTCATCTCATACATTAATAAGATAGAATCTAATAAATACCAACTTAAATTTACCAATAGGACTATTTACCTGAACAATTCGCTATGACTACCAATCGCAAATAAAATTAAAACCAGTTTATCATCAACATATTTATAAATAAGCAACCAATCAGGCTTGATATGACATTCAGAACAATCTTTAT
>CANQKO010000031.1 GCA_947624505.1 uncultured Bacilli bacterium
TCATATGTTTCACTTCCAGCTGTTTTTTGTAAATAAATACTAAATTCTTTTCTTTCTATTTTACTTACTTTATTCTTTTCTACTTCACTAGTATCTTTTTTAAATACTAAAAATACATTTATTATTGTTAATATTACTATTGATATAATAATTATTAATTTCTTATTTTTTATCATAAACCTTCACCATTTTCTCTGTACATCTTTTAAGATGTAGTGTATAATAGTATTTTACTCCTCATAAAGTGTATTGTCAATACATTTAATAAGATGTATGAAATAGTATATATGATGATGAATTATGAAATTATTACGTTTAAAAGAAATTAGAGAAGACAGAGATGTCCCTCAAAAAGAGCTTGCTCAATTATTAAATACAACACAACAACAATATTCTAAGTATGAATTAGGTATTCAATTAATACCTATCGATAGATTATGCCTTCTAGCTGATTATTATAATGTAAGCTTAGATTATTTAGTATGTCGTACTGATGAAAGAAAAATGTATCCTAAAAGTAAATTATATTAAATAACACTTGTAAAAAGATATTAAACTAAAATATAATATAGATAAGGTGTAAAAATGAGAAAAAGTGGATTTATAGATGGAGCAATAATTGCGGTTTTAGCAATATTTATAGCAAAGTTTTTAGGTATCATATATGTTATTCCTTTTAATAATATGGTTGGTTCTTCTGGTGGTTCTTTATATGGCTATGCTTATAATATATATAATTTATTTTTAATAATATCTAGTGCTGGTATTCCTCTTGCTATATCTAAATTAGTAAGTGAATACAATGAAAAAGGTATGATTAAAGAAAAAGAATATTTATTTAAATCTACTAAAATAATAATCTTAATATTTTCAATAATTTCTTTTTTAATCTGTTTTATTTTTGCCAAAGATATAGCTACTTTAATAATTGGTAGTAAAATAGAAGGTAATACAATAAATGATGTAACATATGTAATTAAATGGGTATCATTTGCTATATTAGTTGTTCCCCTTTTATCTGTTTCAAGGGGTTATTTACAAGGACACGGTTATATTAGTACTTCTTCATTTAGTCAAGTTATTGAACAAATAGTAAGAATATTTGTCGTTCTTGGGGGATCTTGGTATGTATTAAAAATATTAAAATTAGATTTAAAAACAGCAATTGGTATTGCTGTCTTTGGAGCTTTTGTTGGAGCCATAATTGCCTACTTATATTTAGCCTTTAAATTATTTAAAGTAAAGGATAAAAAAAATAATAAAGATCCATTAAGTAAAGATGAAAAAATAAATATAATTAAAAAAATGATTATATATGCTATTCCATTTATTATTATTAATATAGCTAATAATTTATATAATACAACTGATATGATTCTTCTTAATAGGGGTCTATATAATATAGGAATTAATGGTGTTGATATTGATTATATAAGTGGAGTATTTACTACTTGGGGTGTTAAATTAAATACGATTATAACAAGTATTGCCACTGGTATTGCCATTAGTTTAGTTCCTAATATTGCTAAAGATAAAGCTAAAAATGATCTTAAAAGTATTAGAAATAGTTTTATTAAAATACTACAAATATTTTTATATATTGCCTTACCTCTTTCTATTTTTATAAGTATTTTTGGTAATGAAATATGGACAATTTTCTTTGGTACTGAAAATTCTTTTGGGCCAATAATTATTAAATATTCTGTAATTGTGGCATCTTTTGATGCTTTATATATAATGATGAGTAATGGCTTACAAGGTCTTGGTAAAACAAAATTAATTTATACATCTGTTATTTTAGGTCTAGGTATTAATCTACTTCTTGATATACCATTAATAAATTTATTTAATAAATTAAATCTATATCCATACTATGGTGCTATAAGTGCAACACTTATTGGCTATATTATATCTTTATTAATTCCTCTAATAAAACTTAAAAAAGAATTTAATTTAAATTATCATCTCATATATCAAAAATTACCTAAATTATTTTTAGTTTATTCTTTAATGATATTTTTATCTTTAATTGGTTGTGCTATAATAAATAATGTTACTAGTAGAATATTATTAATTATTTATATTGGTCTTATTGGTCTTATTTTATTAGTAATATATTATTTAATAAATAAACAAGAATTAAAAGAAATATTTAATAAAAGGAGCGAATAAAAATGATTTTCTTAGTTATTTTATTATTAATTATATCAATATTAGTATTAATATATTTTATTGGTTTAAATAAATTTAAAGATTATAATATGAAAATGGTTAAAGCGGAAAAAATAATTAATGATAATCTTAAAAAGAAACAAGACATTATTATTGATTTAAATACTAATATTAAAAAATTAGATAATAAAAAAGATTATTTAAAAGATTATCTTGAACTTAAAAATAAAAAATTAAATAATATTGAAAAAGATTTAAAATTAGAAGAAGCAACAAAATTAATAAATGATTTAAAAAGAGATTATTCTAAATTATCTAAAGATAATGATTTTAATAAAAAATTACAAGTTTTAAGAGAGATTGATGAAAAATTAGTTTCAGCGAAAAATATTTATAATAATAGTGCTATTTTAAATAATCGATTAATGAGAATATTTCCTTATAATATTATTGGTAAAATATCTAAATATGAAACAGTTACTTTTTATAATAAAAATGAAGAAGATGCATAAAAAAATAGCTTTTCAAAAGTCATTTTTTTATTCTATTTGCCAATCAATTGGTTTTATATTATTTTTAATTAAAAAATCATTTGTTCTAGAAAAAGGGTGTGAGCCAAAGAAACCATAATTAGCGGAAAAAGGTGATGGATGCGCTGATTCAATAACTAAGTGATGAGGATTTGTTATATATTTCTTTTTAGCTTTAGCAAAATTACCCCAAAGAATAAAAACAACCGCCCTTTCTTTTTGATTTAGGGCTTTAATAATATAATCCGTAAGAAGCTCCCAACCTAAATTACGGTGAGATGCTGGTTTATCTTTTTCCACTGTTAAAACTGCATTAAGCATTAATACTCCTTCTTTTGCCCATTTAGATAAATCTCCCGATGAAGAAATAGGAATATTTAAATCACTATTTAATTCTTTATAAATATTTTGTAAAGATGGTGGTAATTTAATACCCTTTTGCACACTAAAAGACAAACCATTGGCTTCTCCTACCCCGTGGTAAGGGTCTTGTCCGACGATAACTACTTTGGTATTTTCATAACTTGTTAATTTTAAAGCTTGAAAAATTAAATCTTTTGGGGGAAAACAAGTATTTTTCTCATACCTTTCATTAACTATTTGTAAAAACTTTTTAAAACCATTACTATCTTCAATAACTTTTAAAACATTATCCCAATCATTACCAATCATCTTAAATACCTAATATTCTTCCTTTACTTTCATCTTTACTATTTAAAATTATTTTCTCTATTTCCATTACTTTATCTAGACATTCACATCTGATATCACATCTAGTATCTAAATATTCATTTTCTTCTAAATCTTGATTTTCTTTTAATGATTCTTCATAAAAAGTAATTATGGATTTTAATTTAGCTAATAATTCATATTTTATTAAATTATTTTTAATTAAACTAATTCTATTTTCTAAACCTTTTATATAATTTAAAAAATCATCTTCATAACAATTTAAATAAGCAAATAAATTAGTTAATTCATCCCAAGTAACTTCATTTTGATTGTATTTAGATAAACCAATTTCTAAATCAATTATTTCTTTATAAAATAAATATTCTCGATCAAGATAAACGTTTAAGGGAAGTAGTTTAAAATAGCCTATTCCTTTATTAGGAACTAACCAACTCTTATAATTTAAATATCTTTTTTTAGTAGTAATTCCATATACTAAATCAGATAGTAAAAAATTTTTCTTCACAATAATTTTCGAAAATTCTAAATTACTTCCATCACAATAAAGAAAACCTCTTTCATTATCTATTTCTTTTTCCCCAATACTTGCAACATATAAATTATCTGTTTGATATTTCTTTTCCATAAAACTCCCTACTTATGATATGTTTCATTATTATTAATTTTACATACCCGATATATTTGTTCTAGTAATATACCTCTAAATAAACCGTGGGGAAATGTAAGAGATGAAAAACTAATTTTATCTTGACATAAATTAATTATCTCATCATCAAGTCCATTTGATCCTCCGATTAAAAAAGTTATATTACTATGATGATTAAATAATTCATCAACATAACTTGCTAAAGATACACTATTAAAAGATTTACCATTAATAGTAAGAGCAATATTATAATCTTTATTATTTATAACTTTTAAAATATTGTTTGTCTCTATTTTAATATTTTCATTATCTTTAACTTCAATAATTTCTATTTTATGATATTTACTTATTCTTTTTAAATAATCATTTATTAATTCTTGTAAATAACTTTCTTTAATTTTACCAACACAAATTATTTTTATCATACCATCATCACTTCACTAATTTCATCTTGTTTAGCACATTTAATATTATCGAATTTAACTTCATATTCACTTAATGTTTTTTTAACTGTCGCTAGGGCAATTTCTGGACGATTATTTTCTTCACTTAAATGCATTAAATAGATACTTTTAGTCTTATCGCCAATTAACTTCGATAAATAAAATCCAGCCGATTCATTAGATAAGTGGCCCTCATCACTAAGAATTCTTTTTTTAAGCCAATCAGGATATGGACCATTCATTAACATTTCCACATCGTGATTACTTTCTAATAAATAAATATCTCGGTTCTTTAATAAATTAAAGTATTTACTTTTAATATAACCAGTATCGGTTATTTGTACTACTGATACATTACCTTCTTCAATAATAAAGTTTCTAGACGCAATGGCATCGTGACTACTTTTTATGGCATATATTTTAATATCATCAAAATTAATTTCATCTTCATATATTTTAATATGCTCATAATTTTGAATACTTTTTAAAGAAGCAAACATTTCTTTAGGCATACAAACAGTAATATTACTATTTTTAATAAATGCTTCTAAAGCCGATATATGATCATTATGTAAATGACTAATAAGAATAATATCAATATCTTTAGGATTAACATTAATACTTTTTAAAGAATCATTGATATATTTTTTATTTTTACCCATATCAATTAATATTTTATGATTAGTGGTCTCTACATAAGTAACATTTCCTTTTGAACCACTTGCTAATATACATACTTTCATTTTCTTCTATATAACTCCATTGGATCTCTAAATGTTCCCCCACCAAGAGGATCGCCGATTGAATAACCAAAGTGTAAGTGACGCCCAGTTGTAGAACCACTATTACCCATAAAGCCTAGGTAATCACCCATTCGCACATTTTGACCAACTCGAACAATGATATTTTGAAGCATATGACCATAAATGGTATAAATATTATTACCGTGATCAATAACAACATAGTTACCATACCCGCGTCCACAACGGTCAGCTAAATGGGAGCCACCATAACTTCTACAACTAGTATTAACAGCAACAACAACTCCATCATTGGCTGCTAAAATATGACTGTCAGCTGGCGTACCAGATATATCCATACCATTATGCATTTTTCCCCAACGCCATTCATAATTACTAGTAATAGAATACGGAATTTCTGTTGGCCAGATCCAACCAGAACCAATATATGTTTCCGTTTGACTACCCCAAGATGATGAATATTGTTTACCTTTAACAACAATTCGGTCAACTTTTTCTCTTATTACTGTTGGTGTCCCAATAAGTTCAACATTACTTAATGATTCACCATTAACTTCTGTGTATCTCTTGGTTTGAATAGAAAGACCATTAACACCTGGGAATTTAATCTCTTCATAAGATGAGCTTTTACTCTCATCTCTTTCAATAACTGTACCATAAGTTTGCTCAGTTTCAGCCATTTCCAATATAACAGATGAAAAAGATATTTCGGGATCGATTAAGGATACATTAACTTTTTCCCCAATAGTAAGTAAGGCATTTTCACTTGTAAACTTAGGATTGGCAATTAAAAATTCTTGATTATTTAATTTATTAGCTTCCGCAATCGATGAAATAGTATCGCCTTCTTTTACTGTATAATATTTCTCTTTATAATCAAAACCAAACAATAAACTTTGAGCCAGTTCATCACTATTTTCATATATCTTTTCATTAACACTAATATATTTTTCTCTAATTGTAATATCTTCTAAAATTTCTAATTTTTCATATATAGTTCCAATATCATCTAAAGATGCTTGTTTACCATTAAGATAATCATTAAAACTATCTTCATCCATAAAAGCTAAAATAAATTCTTTAATGGCATCTTCTAAAACTTTTTTATCTAAAATATAAACATTAAAAGCTTCGTGACTATTATCTTCTTCATCTTCTTCATTAGTAGCATTAGTGCCATCATAAGCCGAAAAATTAACTTCATAACCTAAAATAGTAAAATCTTGTAATTCTTCTATTTTTTTATAAATACTATCAACACTAGTAACAGAAGTATCATAAGAATAATTTTCAACAACTTTTAAATTCTCAGGTGGATAAACATTTTCAACATTATATTTTTGTTTAATTATTGATTGGTTTTTATTTATTAAATTATATAATTCTTCTTCATCTGTTATAGCCCCGATAACTTTACCATTTAAATAAACATTATATAAATGTTTAATATTATTATCTAAATAACTATAAGAATTTACTAAAGCATAAATAGCTATTACTATTAAACAAATGACAAACGTAATAATTTTATCTTTTAACTTCATTTTCATCATTCCTCTATATTAGGTGCTACACTTCGAAAAGCACTCATATTAAGTTCAAATAATAAGTCAATTGTTCCAAGACTACCTTTACGATGTTTAGCAATAATTAATTCAGCTGGAACAATTTTTTCTTTTTGGTCTTTTTTAGCTTCGTGATAATCTTTTCTGTTAATGAAAAGAACCATATCAGCATCTTGTTCAATTGAACCAGACTCTCTTAAATCAGAAAGCATTGGCGTATTACCTTCTCTTTTATTGGTTACACTACTACGGTTAAGTTGGGCAAGGGCTATTATAGGTACCCCAAGTTCTAAAGCCATTGTTTTTAGGCTTCTTGATATTTCTGATACTTCTACTTGTCTTGATTCAACCCTTTTATTACCTGTTGTTAAAAGTTGTAAATAATCTATAACTACTAAGCCTAAACCTTTAGGCATATTGGCAAGTCGACGACATTTAGCTTTAATTTCCCCTAAAGTAAGACCAGTATTATCTTCAATATAAAGATTAGTTTTCGCTAAAGTATTCATTGCTTCATTATATCTTTTCCAATCTCTTTCACCCATTGAACCAGTTTGTAATTTATAACCTTCAATTCCCCCAAGGGCACTAATAATTCGATTAACTAATTGTTCAGCTGGCATTTCAAGGTTAAAAATTGCCACAGCCTTTTCCATCTTAGTAGCAGCAAAGGTGGCCATATTAAGGGCTAAAGCCGTTTTTCCCATTGCCGGACGGGCTGCTAAAATAATTAACTCACCAGGTTGAAATCCCGTTGAAATCTTATCAAAATCATAAAATCCCGTTTCAACCCCTGTAATTAACTTCTTGTTTTTAGCCAGCTCTTCTAATTTCATTTGAGCTCTTCTTAAAATTTCCGTGATAGGGACAAAATCTTTAACTTCTCTTGTTTTAACAACATTTAAGATACTTCTTTCAGCATTGTCTAAAAGATTAGTTAAATCTTCTTCATCATAAGAAGCATTCATAACTTCGGTGGCGGCATTAATTAAATTTCTTCTTGTATAATTTTCTTTTAATATTTCAATATAATATTCTAAATTAGCTTTGGTTTCAACTGAATCAATAACTTCACTAATATAACTCATTCCCCCAATTGAGTTAAGTCTTTTCTTTTTATCAAGTTCTTCTTTAACCATTCCTGCATTAATAGGTAGATGATTTTCATATAATTCTATTATGGCATCATATAAATATTTATTACGTTCATCAAAAAACATATCACTATTTACTTGATCATTGATGGTATCCATTAGACTATTATCTAAAAAGATAACCCCAATAATACTCATTTCTGCTTCTTTATTTGCTGGCATTACCCTTGCCATAATATTCACCTACTTACTTACTACAATATTAATATTAAATTTAACTCTTTTATGAAGTTCAACTAAAACTTTATGGACACCAATACTATCTATTGGATGATCAATCTTCAAACATTTTTTATCGATAGCATAACCCATTTTTTTAAGTTCATCAACAATTTGTTTAGAAGATATATTACCAAATACTTTATCATCTTTACCTGCTCTAACTTTAAAGTTAATATTTTTATCTTCTAATTTATCTTTTATTTTATTTAAATCATCAACTAATTTATCTTCTTCTTCTTTTCTTTTATTTATTTCACTATCTAATATTTTTTTACTACCACTAGTATATAAAACACCTAACTTATTTTTAATTAAATAATTATTACCATAACCATCACTTACCTCAATGATATCATCCTTTTTACCTTTGCCTTTAACATCTTTAAGTAATATTATTTTCATAGGTTTCCTCCTAAAACTACTTTCTATTATAACATACTTTTTATATAAACTCTACTTATATAAAATCCACTCCCGATTTTTACCAGTTTTAAGTTTTATTTTCCTTTGATCTTTTAATATTTTAATATATCTTCTAATAGTTCTTTCTGAATAACCATATTTATTAGCTAAATAGACTTCGGTAATTTTTTTATTATCTTTAATTTCTTCCATTATATAATTTAGTAGGTCAATATTAATACTTTGCATTATACTCCTCCTACTATATATTTATGTCTTTTTTCTTTGATTTCCTTTTTATAAAGAAAAAATTTCACAAAATTTGTGAAACTTATTTTTCTAATTTTCTTTCGTTGCCTCTTTTTAGTTGTACTTCTTTTTCAATATCATTAACAATATCTTCAATAATACTCTTATGATATTCTGGTTTATAAACTTCATCACCATATTTTGACATAGCATTAAGAAAATTTAAAGAAGGTGTAATATCTTCATCTAAATCATCATAATGAAATACTAATTCAAAACCAAATATAAAAAATCTTAAATTATTTGTTAAAAAAATATCAAATATATTAATTAAAACATTTCTATTTTCAAAATTAAAATTATTAAAGATTATTTTTTTTAAATCATAATCAATGGTAGAAATGGGTACAAAATTTATTATTTCTTTAACTGAACTAGGAATAGTTACTTCATCATCATCAGTAAAAGCTAGATTTATTACATCAAGGGTTTCTAAACCTTCATTTAAATAAACATTTCCCTTAGGTTTACGATTAAATAAATCACCCTTTAAAACTTTTAACGTACGAGGCATAATAACATCTTTATTAAAAAGATCATTTTGGATATTATTTATAATTGGATCATCTTCATCTCTATCTTTTAAGTTAATTTCTTTTATTCCTTCAGGAAGTAAGTAAAAAGTATTAGGTAATTTTAAATATTCTTTATCTTTTCTAGCTTCATCAATATCTAAACTATAATTTAAATAAATTAAATGAAATAATTCTAAAAAGTCTTTAGTAACAGTATACTTTTTATCTTTATATAAATTGATATCAAAATTATCATAATTACCCGAGCAGTATTTTATTAAAAAGGCCGTGCTTAATGGAATAGTATCTGCAAATTTAATTAATGTATAATCTCTATATTTTTTAGGTATATATGTATCATTAAATGAATGGAGAAAATTATATAATCTTTTAGGATTATCCATAGCTAAAAAGATATTTAAAAGATAAAAATCTTTAAGAATATCCTCTAATGAAGCATTATCTAGCAATTTTAAAAACAAAGGTTTAACTTCTTCATTTATATATTTTTTATCAGGTTGAGCAAAGCTATTGGTTCTTCTAATATACTTATTCATATCCCATATTCGGTTAATTATCATTTTATAATAATCTAATTCTTCAAATAAAGTATCATCATTAACTAAAGGATTTACAACATTAAATGAGGTTAAATAAGTAAATTTAGCTTCATAAAAATTTTCAATTGTTCCCTTATTAATTTTTCCGTAATGCCAATATAATTTATATTTAAATTCCATAGGTTTTATTTTATTTTCATAATTACCTTTTTCTTCTTTACTTGTGAAATTATAGAATTCATATAAAGTATAACCATAATTTAAGTTTTTTTCTGTCTCTTCAACTTCATTTTTATGTAATTCAACATATTCTTTCAGCTTTCTATTTAATATATCTAAATCAACAAGCAAATCTTTTAAATCAGTATGTATTTTTATTCTCTCATTTTCTGTTAACACTTGTTGCATCTCTTGAAATTCATTTCTTTTATTTTTTAAAGCTAATTTTATTTGATTATATAACATATTAAGATAAATTGTAGAATAGTCTTTTTTTTCATACTTAGAAAAAGGAATTTGTAAATCTTGTAAATTAATTACGACGTCATCATCTAAATCTTCAAAATAAATAGTTAAAGTTTTAACCGTACTTCTAACATTTTCTTCTATAGGAGGATCATCAGCATCGGTGCCAACCGATATACTACCTAAATTATCTTCTATATGATCAGCTAAAATACCCGTAATAGTATTTATAAAAATATTTTTAATATTATTATATTTAATTAAATCATAATTATCTTTATTTATTTTAATAGTTACATTTTTAACATAGTGGTAATTAAAAGCATCTTTTAAAACTTTAGTAATAGATGATGGAAAAGTAATATTGGTAAAAAAACGTTGATTAAAAAAAGCATATGCGCCTAACTCTCTTAATCCATCATTTAAAACAATACCTTTTAGACTATTATCCTCAAATAACGTTACAATACGGTTAACCGTCTTTAAGCTTTTAGGAAGGTACACTACTTTTCCTTTAGAATCTTGTTGAATTTTATTTATAAGGGCTAAATCGGTCTTTCCTAAATTATTACTAGGCTGTTCGTTTATTTCATTTATACCTTCAGGTAAATAATACTTATCTTCTTCTATAGGTTTATAAAATTTACGATATATTAAATATAAATCATAATAGTTATCGTCATAATGATAACTATTAAACCCTACATAATTATATAAATTGGTATTTTTATTACAAGCCCTATTTATAAAATAAATAGTTTCTAAGGCTAAATCTTCATCCCAATCAAAAATTTGACAGTCATTAATTGTCATTGGATACTTAGTATTAGTAAAAAAGTTATATAATCCATCTTTTGTATTAAAGGCTAATAATAGATTAAGTCTGCCAAAATCAGTTAAAACATTTGAATCTTTATCAATAAATATTTTCTTTACTAATAAAATGGCATTAGTATAATCTTTACTAAATAATTCATTAAAATATTCATTTCTTCCCATTATGATATCTTGAATAATGCTAAATATGATATTTTGATAATAT
>CANQKO010000032.1 GCA_947624505.1 uncultured Bacilli bacterium
GTGGATGTTTTTAGAGAATATCCAGATACAATATGGTTAGATTGGTTTGCAATTTTACCACAATATAGAAAAATGGGATATGGTAAAAAAGTTCTACTTGATACAATAAATTATTGTAAAAGTTTAGGAAGGTATAAAAGTTTTAGAGTTGAAACAACTTATTACGAATGTAGATCAGCTTTATTTTTATATGATAAAATTATGCATTATAAAGAGGATTATACTATAGAAGATACTGAGGATAATAAAACTCAAACATTAATATACACGTATGTTTTAAATGGAGAATTAGAACCTTGGAATAATAAATATTTAGGTTTAAAAGAATATTATAATAATTTATGATAAAAATATTTTAGCAATTAAAGGAAAAAAGTTAAATAACAAAAATTTCAAAGGTATCAAATTCGACACCTTTGAAAACAAAGCCGGTAGTAATAAATTTAAAATATCGCCTCAAAAATAGATTAAATAATCATACTTCTTCCTTTATGGCACCAGGTTCATAGGAACACTTGATATAGAAAATCAATAAATATATGTAAAATAATAATATTTTATTTAATGAAATATAAAATTATTTAAAAAATAGGTGTCTATCTTTTAATAATACCTTGGATTTTATTTCATTAATCTCACTTTCAGCTTGTCTATCTTCTTTAGACTTAAGAGAATAATCTTCTTGTTGATCATATTTAAAACGACCCGTATCTTTATTAAATTTCATAAGTGGTAGATGTTTTATATACCAATCCATCAAATAATAATTATAAAATCTAATATGTGGCTCTGGATTTGTTGTTGTTATAGCTCTTCTCATAACAGTTTCTACTTTATCAAAACCAAGTAAAAAAATTAAGAAATCTGAATATAAATTTCTTCTAGCAAACTCATAATTTTCTAGCCACAATTTATATAATTCTAATTGTTCTTTTGTTAGCTTTGATGATTCATAAACATCAATATCTTCTCTTTCACCTGTAAAATTATAATTTTTTTTAAATTCATCAAAATGAGAAGCATAGTAAGACCAACCACTACCATCTTTTACATCTGATAGAAGTTGATAATTTTCACCATTACAATAATTACGAGCAAACCTTTCGTGTTCTCCATAGGTAAATATAATTTCACCTTCTGGACTTATAAATGCCCCTTCATTATTATATAATTTGTCTTCATAAGGAATTACTAAACTCATTAAAATCCTCCATTCGCAAAATATTATACTATAAAATGGAGAAAAATATATATATAAACTAACTTTTGTATTATACTAGTATTAAGTATTTATTATTAACTATTAATTGTGCTAAAAGATTGCTATACAAAAAAATAAAAAAAGTAATTTTTATTCAATTAATCTTTTCTAAACAAATAGAAAATTTTTTAAAGGAGTTTCAAATGAATAAAGAACCTATAATAAGAAAAAGAAAAATAGAAGATTCAGCTGAATTAGCCCACTCTATTGCCCTTGTTTGGAATACAACATATAAAGGAATTGTCGATGATGATTTTTTAAAAGGTCTATTAGATAATGAAAAAGAAAGTGCTAAAAGATTAGAAAGTAATCTAAATGATCAACCAAATTATTATGTTTTAATTTTACAAGGCAAAATAATTGGCTGGATTTATTATACTTTAGATAGCGACAAATATGATAATGCTGCAGAAATACATTCTTTATATATTTTAAAAGAATATCAAGGAAATGGTTATGGAAAAATGTTATATGAATACGCTATTAAAAATATTAAGAAAAAAGGCATCAAAAAATTAGTAATTGGCTGTCTAGAAGGTAATCCTTCAAATAATTTTTATAAGCACCTAGGAGGAAAGTATATAGGTAATAACTTGTTTAGAGAAAAATACTTAGAAAATATATATTTATTTGAATTATAAAAATCTAAATTTTTCATATAATAATATAAATACTTGACGTACGTAAAAGAGTACGTTATAATTAAGTTGAGGTGAAAACTATGAGTACAATAAATATAACTAATGCTAGAGCTAATTTATTTCAATTAGTATCAGATGTAAATGTCGGATTTAATCCAATTACTATTGTTAATAATAAAGGTAAAAATGCCGTATTAATATCAGAAGACGAATGGAAAAATATTGAAGAAACTTTATTTTTATCAAGTATACCAGGTTATGTTGAAAACATAAATAAAATAAAAAAGAATGAGAATTGGAATAATGCTAAGGAATATAAAATAGATGAAGAATGGTAATTTTTATATAATTAAATTTTCTAAACAAGCAGAAAAAGACAAAATTAAACTTAAAAATGCAAATTTAGATAAAAATTGTAAAAACATATTAAATTTAATGATGGAAGATCCATTTTGTTATCCTCCTACTTATGAAAAATTAATAGGTGAATTATCTGGTTTATATTCTAGAAGGATAAATAGGCAACATAGAATTGTATATGAAGTTGATGAAAATAAAAAAGAAATTCACATTCTAAGAATGTGGACTCATTATGAAAAATAATAAATTATTATATATTTGTAAATAACTATGTAATTGTTACTAATAAATTTAAAAACTTGAACATTTCAATTAAATTGATTATTTCGAGTTTTAATAAACTTTAATTTACATTAGTAAAGCTTATTTATTATATGTTGAACGCTTTCTTAATAATCTATATGTATCTCTTTCAAACTTTCTAATATTTTCAATTACTTCACCTTTTTCAAGAATAATATCTTCAATACTTTTTTCTAAAACATTACCATAATTATATAAATCTTCTTGATTTTTAATTGATGCATCACATTCTGTTATAACTCCATCTGGATTAATTGTTACTATAGGGCCAATATTGCACGAGCCATTTTCTTGGTTAAATTTTCTTTTTTTATCGGCATATGTCATCAATATTTTAATTGGTCTTAAAGGTACTGTTAATTTTTCATCTAAATTAGTGGCATTACCTTCTCTAAATAATTTTTGGTTATTATTTCTACAACCATAAAAATATTTACTTTCTTGGTATTTTTTTAAGTTTTCAAAAAATTCTTTCTCAATTTTTAATCTAGAAATTTCATCTAAATGGTATTTATCAAAAGAAATAGCAAGTAAAGCATTAATTCTCTTACTACCTATATAGCTATTTATTTCATCTAATAATTCTAATAATCTTTCAGAATATATTGTTCCATTTATTGTAACAGTTAATTCCTCTACTAATATATGATTATCTATTACATAACTTATTATTTTTTCTATTCTATCTATGGCAAGAGTTGGCTCACCACCACATATTGCCAAATTTCCAATGCCCTTAATTTGATCTAAAGTAACTTCAACTACTCTATCCGTTATGCAACTATTGTTTTTTTCCCCTCTTAAACAATGAGCACAGTTTAAATTACATTTATTAGTAACTATCAATCCTAAATTTTGAATATAACATTTTCCCATAACAATCCCCTAAAAATTGAGTTTATTATACCATAAAAAATAACTTTGTAAAGTGGTATCATTTTTTGAATTGTGGTTTTTAAATATTTTAAATTATGGTAAAATATTTATAAGTTAAATTATAGCGTTTAAGGAGGTAATTATCATTGGAAAAAACATTATATGAAAATGGTATTTTTGAATTTATAAATGAAGAAAAAATTTATACTATTAATGGAATTTCAAAAAATAATATAAATATTAACATATTTAAAAGAAACGGAGTATCTTAAATGTATATTGAAAAATTAATTAGATTAAGGAGTATTAATTACTACATAAGAGTTGAAGTAGAATACCAAAAAAATGAAAAAAATAATGGTATACCCAATTTAAAAATTGTAAATTATAAAAATGATTACTATGATGGTGGTGATTTTTCTACTTTACTTGAAGAAATTGAAAAAAATTATACATTTGAAAAAGCCAAAATTTATGATGAAAACATATCTTATATGGCAGATGTTATATATTTGTATGATAGAATACCATTTTTAAGTGGTATCAGAGATGAATATCTTTTAAGCCAAGATAATCTTCCCTATTCTCTTAGCTATATAACAAAAGAAGAAATAGAAAAATATATCAAAGAAAATAATATAAAAATGCATAATAATAGTAATTTTAAGTTATCTGATAGTAGAACTTGGTATTTATAAGTAGGAGGAATAAAAAATGATAATTAGAAAAGCTATAGATGAAGATGTAGAAATATTAAATAATTATTTAACTCTTTTAATAAAAGATGAAAAACAATATGATCCAGGAATTGATGAAGATTTTGAAGTTACCAATATGTACGATAGCTATATTAATGATGATAGTAAATTACTTATTGTGGCTGTAGAAGATGAAAAGATTGTTGGTTATTTATATGGTAAAATTAAACAAGCAGATCCAACATATAAATATATTACTGCTAGATTAGGAGCCATATATGTTGATAGTAATTATCGTAATAAAGGTATTGCTACTTCTTTAATAGAATATTTTAAAAAGTGGTCTTTAGAAAAAGAGGCTCATAAATTAGAAGTAAATGTTTGGAGTAATAATATAAAAGCTAAAAGTATATATGAAAAAGCCGGTTTTAAAACTGCAAGTGAAACATTAACAATATTTTACTAACTATGATATTAAAAGCTTTGATTTTAGCAAACTTTATCTTGAAATAGTTAATACTAAATATAAGGAGAAACAATGGAAGAAAAAGAATATAAAAAATTTGTAAAAAGATATGATAAATTTAAAAAGAATAATTTACCTACTTATTTTTGGGATGATGAAAGATTAGTTCAAGAATACGTTTACTTTTATAATGGTAAATCATACTTAAATGAAAAAGATTGTAAAAACGAATTAGATGTTTACGAAGATCTTGTTAGTGCTTTAGGAGATATAGCATTTACGGGTTTTTACTACTCTTTTACCGATAAACATTTAGTGCATCGTAAAAATGAAAAAGGCAAATACATTAGGGAATTTGTGGTTGGTCATAATCACGCGCACACTTTTGAGAGTGTTGTTAAATCACTTTATAATTCACCCGAATCTTTTCAGATATCTAAAGATGAAGAACAATTTTATAGCCAACAAGAATTAGAATATTTAAGAAGAGTCCAAAAGTATTTATTATTTATTGGAATGAAGGATATTGAAACTATAAAAGTACCTATGCGGCGTTATCAAAATAAAAAGCATTCTAAATATGAGAATGCCTTAATATATGAATTTAGTGACTTTGCTTTAGAAAAAATCATAAAAGGTGAAAGAGATGCCAAAATAATCGAATGGTATCCTGAATATAGTGGTCCAAAAGTATATAAACCAAAAGAATATCAAGCTTTAATTGTTGATAAAGAAGATAACTTTAAACTATTTATTGAGTTTACTTATGAAGAAGTTAAATTATTTAAAGATGTCAAAATGATATGTGATAATAAAAATACTCTAAAAGATGATGATAAAGTTATTTTGAGACATTTTAAAATACTAGAAGTTTTTAATTAACTTCTTTTCTATAGATGCTTATCTCATTAAATAACTAAGATAAATATAATATTTAATTTTTAATATTTAACATAAATTATAAAGAAGATTAATTGAAAGAAGGGTTTTATATAGAAAATATTTCACTTGGTCAAATAGCAGGTATAATAACTTTCTTAAGTGTATTTATTAGTGCCATTGCGGGACTTATTGCCTTCTTTAAATCATTTATGGCTAAAATACTTAAACCAATTGATCAAAAAATTGAAAGATTAGAAAAAGTATCGACAGCTAATCGTAACAATATTGAATTAGAATTAATCAAGATGTTTTTAGTTAATTTTATAAATGATACGGAAGAAGGTAATCCAAAATCACCAATTCAAAAACAGAACGCTTTTGAACTTTACGACCGTTATTTAAGTTTAGGAGGCAATTCCTATGTTCACGATCGCTGGGAAAAATTACTTAAAGAAGGAAAAATATAGCAAAAAAATACCAATTGGTATTTTTTTATATGGTTATAATATAGAAAATCTTTTAAAAGTTTAATTTAATTTTTCTTTTTATTAAATTATCTTCTTTATAAGTTTCATATTCAATTAAAGCTTGTTCAATTAAATATAAGATATTACTTTGAAAATTAAGAGGCATTATTCCTTTACTTAATTCTCCACCATTATAATAATTTAAAACTTCAATATGATGATTTAGAACATTATCTTCATCTAAATAAGCATAACCGATTGTTATATGTTTAACATTATTCTTAGATACTTGCATAGCTATATCTATTAATCCTTTTAATAATTCACTATTATAAAATTTAGAACTATAATAAATAATTAAATCACAATCCGTTATTTTTTTAAAAACATCATATTTAGCTATAGCAAGACAGTTATCGCTTTCATTAAAAAATTGCCATTTTAAATTATCATATTGACATTTAATAAAACTTAACTTAGAAAAATAAGCTTGATCAGCAAATAAAGAAATATTTAACTTACTTCCTCTTTTTAAATAATCAATTAAGTAATTTTCTTGCTTTAACTCCATCTTTATTTGTCTTTCTTAAATATACGTTTTCTTTTTTTATTTTCAAAATTGGGATAATTATAATATGTATCATATAGATATGTACAATTATCAGAAACTCTAAATACTTCCGAACAAACAATTTCTAATAAATTTTTACAATCCGAAAACACAATTTCGTTTTTTACTTTAGTAAAACCATAAAATAAATCTTTGCTACCAATATTAATTCCTACCCATTGGCTTTTCTTTGCATCAAAGGCAATATATGATCCTTCAAAGCCTTTATTAGCTAATATAGAAAAAATAGCTTCTTCATAATCATCAATTAAATAAGGAACTATGTCACTATCTTCTTTTAAATCATAATCATCTCGATATTTATCGACAACTGTTTTAATAACATTTTCATTATCGTTTAATACATAATATATTTGCTTAGAATTATAAGATAAATGTTTTAAAAAATGATTATTTTTTAGATCTTGATCATTTCCAAAAGTGCCAAAAATAACACCTTCATCATTTGGTAATAAATAATTGATATTTAAATGTTTTTCTTTTGCTTCATCATCTCTTAAATTAATATAAAAAATTAATTTTTCTAAATCTTTTGCATTAAGTTCTCTACCAGTATAAGCAATAAAGCCTGTTACACCTTTTTCAGTCATAAAATTTCCTCCTAAAATAAAATTTATAATCTATTATAACCTATATTTAATTCATTAACAATAAGTTTATTTCTCTTCTTTTTTATTTTTATCTTCATCTCTAGCTTTTAAATAATCTTGTAATTCCTTGGCAACATTTAAAGGAATAATTTCACTAAGTTCCTCTAAAGAGGCATTTTTAATATTAGTTAAATTACCATATTTTTTAATAAGTTCTTTTTTTCTAACATTACCTATTCCCTCAATAACATCAAGAATACTACTAATACTACCTTTACTTCTTAAGGTTTTATGATAATTAATGGTAAAACGGTGAACTTCATCTTGCATTCTTGTTAAATAATGAAAAACATTACTATCTTTATCTAAAGGAATGATAGTATAATTATCACCATCAATTAATTCATTGGTACGATGCTTATCATTTTTCTTTAAACCCACGACTTTGATATGCACATTTAAAGAATTAAGAGTATCAAGACAAGCATTAATTTGGTTTACTCCCCCATCGACAATAATTAAATCAGGAGGTATTTGATGTTCTAAAAGCATTCTATAATATCTTCTATAGATAACTTCTTTCATTGTATTATAATCATCATTTTTATCAACACTTATTTTATATTTACGATATTCATTTTTAGCTGGTCTTCCATCAATAAAAACAACCATTCCACTTACGGAAAAAGAGCCAAAAAGATTTGAGTTATCAAAAATATCAATTCTTTTTAAATTATCCATCTTTAAAAGAAGTCTTAATTCTTCATTAGCCCCTTCACTACGCTCCTCTTCTCTTATCTTTGTCTTAATTTCATTTTCTAAATAAATCTTTGCATTAGTATAAGACATATCTAATAGTTTTTTCTTAATACCTTTTTGGGGTGTTACAAAACTAGCAGAAATAAGTTCACCAAGTAAAGAGGTATTTACCTCACCATTTACTAATATTTCCCTTGGTACTTCATTATGCATATAAAAATTCATTATATAATAATTGAGTTCTTCTACTGGATCAATTTTAATTGTCAATATTTCATTTTTTGAACCAATTAATTTATTATTTCTAATAAATAAAATATTAATCCCTATATGGCCATTATCGATATAAAAGCCAATAACATCCCGATTGATAAAATCGTGTAATTCTACTTTTTGCTTATCAAGAATAATATTAATAAAATTTAATTCATCTTTTAACTCTTTAGCCATTTCATAATTTAAAGTCTCAGCATAAGCATTAATTTTTTCTAATATTTTATCTTTTAAGATTTTATCATTTCCTCTTAAAAAAGATAATATTTCATTTTCCATTTTTTGTAATTTTTCTTCATTAACATTTTTAGTACAATAACCAAGACATTCCCCAATATGATAATAAAGGCATACATCTTTAGGCATCCCTTCACATTTTTTTAAAGGATATAACCGGTTAATCAGTTTAACAATTCTTCTTGCAGCATATGCATTAGGATAAGGACCAAAGATTAATTTTTTATCTTTTCTTTTGATATTTAAGTATCTTGATACTTTAACTTTAGGATATGGTTTACTAATATATTCAATATATGGATAACTTTTATCATCTTTAAGTAAAATATTATATTTGGGATTGTATTCTTTAATTAAATTAATTTCTGTAATAAAAGCTTCGGTTTCACTTCCGGTTATAATATAGGTAAAATCTTCTACTTCCGAAACCATTTTTCTAGTTTTACCCGTAACTGTTCCTTTAAAATAACTCCCTACTCTTTTAAATAAGTCTTTTGCTTTACCAACATAAATAACAACATTGTTTTTATCTCGCATTTGATAACTACCTGGTAAATGGGGAACTAACTTTAATTTTTCCTTTATTTTTTCATTCATAACTAACACACCCAATAAATAATTCACCTTTAGTATATCATAAGATAAGGTATTTATGTTACATTTAGTTTTTTATTTTCCTTTATATTCGCAAATATTTATTGTATAATACAAAAAAGAGGTGAAAGGTATGGATTTAGAAAAATATGTTAAAGTTCTAAATGCAATATTTACTAATACAGATTTAATTTGGACAAATGAAAATGATCAAAAGATTAATATTAATTATGATGATAGTATTAATTTATTTAATTTAGTATCTTCTTTTAATGAATTATATCAATCTTTTAAAAAAGAATATGCTAAATTGACAAAACTATCTTTAGGTGAAAATATCGAAATTTTAGATTATTTTGAATTTACTTTAAATAATGATAATTATCGCGTATTAATGATGTATATAGATAAACCTTTAGTAACTAATCATCCTGATACAATATTATATTTAAGAGAAATAAATGGTAAATTAATGCCATTTGTCACAAATAATTTAAATAAATTTGCTAAGGGCCACTACCAAGATGATATAAAGTTAGATGAAGAATTAGCTAAAAAATATTTAGATTTATTTTCTCAATATAATCAATTATTAAAAATGTATAATTATTTTAAAAATCAATTTGTCTTTGGTGATGGAAGTAATACATTAGTTACCGAAATAACTGGTGATTTCTTAAAGGAATTAAAGACATTTAAAATATTTTTTGGCTCTTTTGATGAAATAACGAAACTATTTATTAATTTAGGTGATAATTTTGGCCTTGCTTATGATGAATGCCACTTTATCGTAAACGATAAGAAAGTAGCTATTAAAAATGCAGACTTTGATTATTTATTTAATAATGTCTATTTAAATAAAGTATATACTAGTAAAGAAAAAAGAGAAAAGAACCGAAAAAGGACAAAATGAAATTAATTAATACTTATACACTAGATATTAAAAAATCAAAGTTTATTGCCTATTATTATGCAGTTGATTCGAAAGAAGAAGTCACTAATATATTAGATAATTTAAAAAAAGAACATAAAAAAGCAAAACATATTCCCTATGCCTACAAAATAGGTGCCCTGGCTAAGAAAAGTGATGATAAAGAGCCAGCGAATACAGCAGGAACCCCAATTTATAATATCGTTATGCAAAATGCTTTAGAAAATACTCTTATTTGTGTGGTAAGATATTTTGGTGGTGTTAAACTTGGAGCTGGTCTTCTTACAAGAAGTTACTTAAATAGTGCCAAAGAAGTCATAAAAAAATAAGCGTTAAAGTTCGCTTATTTCTTTATATATGGCTTTAATTTCTTCTGGAGTTCGGTAGCCAATTTCTTTTCTAATCATTAAACCATTTTTATAGAATAATAAAGTTGGCACACTCATAATTCCATATTTTTGAGCTAAATGCGGAAATTTATCAGCATCAACTTTTAAGACTTTCATATAATCTATTTCCTCTAAAATAGAGGCAAGCATTTTACAAGGTCCACACCATTCTGTAAAAAAATCAACTAAAGTAATGCCATCATCTAAATAATCATCATAATCTTTTTCATTATTAAGCATTATCATTGACTGTTGGCCTCACAATCGTAATATTGCCTATATCCTCAAGTTTGCCTGTATCAATTAATTCTTGAACTTTTTCGGAAGTAATTATATTATAATTGATTAAGGTTACTAAAATGTCAAGATTAACAGCTTTAGTGTCTTTATTAGTATTCTTCATATCTTCAACTATTTCATAAATATCACGAGCACTATTAGAAAGGCCACCTAAGTAATTACCTAATATTGGTGTTTTATCTAAAATAAAATTAGATACTTTACTAGGACTTACAAAACTAGCTGTTATACTAAATGAAGATAAAACAAATATTACCAAAAAGACAAAAACCCAAGATTCTAAAAATCCAACAATAGCACCCCCAATTTTTGATGGTAAAATCCAAATAACAGTAAACTTCAATAATGTATCAATAAAACCAGTAATAGATAATACTATATTCAAAATACAGTATAACATAACAAAGATGAAAATAAATGATATAACATTATAAATAAGAATACTTAAAGATGTTAATCCATCAAAAGCAAAAAATGGTAATTTATCGATTAAAAAATTAGCTAAAGGAATTCTTAATGAATAACTAATAACAACAATAGCTACCAAACCAATTAAATTAACTAGGGATTTTATTAAACCTCTTTTCCATCCTGCCCAAGTTCCAAGGGCAATAAAAACAATTATTAAAATATCGACAACTGTCTTCAATTTATCATCTCCTAATATAAATTATATTATATTATGAGTGAAAAATAAAGAATTATGTGTTAAAATTACTTTGAGGTGTAAAATGACAATAGTTTTT
>CANQKO010000033.1 GCA_947624505.1 uncultured Bacilli bacterium
AAAAACAAATAATTGCAGTTTGGGGGGGGGGTATTATTACTAACACTCCTATTAATAGTAGGGATTAATGTAAGTAATAAACCAAGAACAATAATAAAAGAGTTCACCAAAGAACAAGTAAGAAAAGAATTTGCAATATATAAGCAGAATGCAGACAAAACAAATTATGAAATATCAAATGATAATAAATTTCCTGAAGTAGGATATCTTTTAAATGAGACAAAAACAGTATGTAAAGGTTATAATGATCAAGAAATAAAACCAGTTCCAGTAGTACAAGAACTAACTAATGGAGTAATAAATGGAAGTATAAGCATAAATAGTAATAATACAATCTATTGTGATTTATATTTTGATAAAAATGAAACTCCAACAATAAGTAAGTTTGATGTAACAGGAAAGACAAGTGGTAATCAAAATTTAACAAATGGATTTACTTATCAAACAGATAATTTACCATTTAATGTAACATATACAGATACAGAAAGTGATGTAAAACAATATTGTATAAATGAAACAAATAATACAACAAATTGTAATTGGCAAACATTAAGTGGAACAAGTGGTACATATACATTAACAAGTAAAAATGATGGAACAAAAACAATATATATATTCTTAAAAGATAAAGCAAATAATATATCAATATCATCAAGTAAAAGTATAACAGTAGATAAAACAGCCCCAGTAGTAACATCATTTACATTAACAGGAACAAATGATACAAATCAAACATTAAGTAATACATCAACTTATACACATAAAAAAGAAATAAAATATAGTGCAACAATAACAGAAACAAATATGGAAGGTTATTGTATATATGAAGGTAGTAGTTGTAGTTACAATAATAACACAACAGCAACAATAACAAATCAAAGTTATACTTTAGCAAATGAAACAGAAGGACAACATACGATAAATATAAAAGTAAAAGATAAAGCTGGAAATGAATCAGTTGTTGATACAAATTCAACTAAAAAAATAACATTAGATAAAACAAATCCGACATCAACAATATCATCAAAAAGTGTAACTACAAATAGTATAACAGTAACAGTAGGAAATAGTGGAACAGATATAAGTGGAATAGTACAAAGACAATGTAAAATAAATGATCAAAGCAATTGGAAAGATGCAGATACAAATGGAGACTGTACAATAAATAGTTTAGATGATGGCACAGTATTAAAAGCTGGAACAAAATATGTAGTAGAAGCAAGAGTAAAAGATGGTTCAGGAAGATGGAGTTCGAATAATGCAAATATTAATGTAACAACAGAAAAAGCTGGATTTAGTGGAACAGGTAAACAGTTAATTGATTATAATCCAAAAGGATTAAGTGAGACCGAAATTGGTGGAATGAGAAGATTTGTGGGGACAAAAGACGATGTAAATAATTATGTATGCTTCGGATATAGTTTAGAGTCAGATTGTAACGCAGTCGTGGCAGAGAATGATTACATTTACCGAATAATTGGAATAATGTCGGATGGTAGAATGAAATTGATCAAAAATAAGTCCGTGAATCAAATGATGCAGTGGGGAGATAGTAGCTTAACAAGGAAGGAATGGCCGGATACTTTGTTATATAAAAATATCAATGGGGAAGATTTCCTTACAAGTCTGAGTCGAGATTCGCAGAAAAAAATTTTGACTACGACTTGGAGATATGGAGATATCACGGACTATGACTATGATTGGATTTCGACTGCAACCGGGGATGATCTCTATAAAATTGAAACTGGAAGTTCGGAGCGTTGGGATAGCCTCGAGTCGTCATCAAAGCCATGGTCTGCTACTACTATGGCAAAGGTTGGTTTGATGTACTTGAGTGATTTTTATTATTCTTACGGTGGGGAAACGAAATGTTATCCTGATTGGGATTCCTGTTGGTACAGTTGGTTCCTAATGAACAATAGTGAGACGCTCGGTGTTTGCGGTTCCGAGTGGACAATGGATTATTGGGGTCCGAGACGCGAAGGGAAGAGCGGTTCGTGCTCAGCGTGGACGTTATCAGAAATTGGTCGCCCGGAAATAGATCTCCAAAATACCACTCTTTGCGTGAGACCCGTTTTCTTCTTGGACGGATCTACAATGATCGTTTCGGGTTCGGGTGGAGCCAACGATCCTTTCATCGTCACATAGGATTTGGCCGAGAAGGAAAACTCGTAAAAACCTCATAGACTTAACTCTTAAGAGAGGGATTTTAATCCTTCTCGTTTTATTTTGATAAAAAATATTATATAATTGATACATAAGGTGATTAAATGTACGCAGAAGTTTTAATTGAATATCCAACTAAAAAAATTGATAAATATTTTACTTATCTTGTTCCATCATTTTTAGTAAATAAAGTAAAAAGAGGAATGAAAGTAAAAGTACCTTTTGGAAGTAAAGAAATAAATGGTTTTGTAATAAATATTAAAGATAATTATGAAAGTGAGTATGTATTAAAAGAAATTATTGATATAGTAGATGAAGAATTAATTTTAAATGATGAATTAATGGAATTAGGTAATTATATAAAAGAAGAGACTTTATGTCCTTTAATAATGGCTTATCAAACGATGTTACCGTCTTCCTTAAAAATTAAAGATGATAATACTAATTATAATTTTTATAAGACATATATAATATTAAATAAAGCTAAGGATGAAGTAGAAAAGTATTTAAGTAATTATAATAAAGATAATGATCAAAGTAAGATGCTAAATGATTTATTAGTAAATGATAGAGTATTAAAAAATAATTATAGTAATTATAGTATTAATACTTTAAAAAATAAAGGATTAATAAAAGAAATAAAAGAACAAGAATATCGGATTAATAAAAGTAAAAATAATACTTTAGTGAAAAATACTTTAAATGAAGAACAAAAAGAAGCTTATGATAACATTATTAAGACAAAAGAACATCAAGTATTTTTATTAGAAGGAATAACGGGTTCTGGTAAAACTGAAGTATATCTTAATGTTATAGATGAAGTGTTAAAAGAGGGTAAGACAGCCATTATGTTAGTGCCAGAAATTACTTTAACAATGCAAATAGTTAATCGCTTTTATGAGTGGTTTGGTGATAACGTGGCAATATTTCATAGTGGCCTTTCAAATGGGGAAAAGTATGATGAGTATTTAAAAATATTAAGAGGGGATGCTAAAGTAGTGGTGGGTACTCGTTCCGCAATTTTTACTCCCCTTAAAAATATTGGCGTAATTATTATTGATGAAGAACATAGTGAAACTTATAAACAAGAAAATACCCCCAAATATAATGCTAAAGATATTGCGATAAAAAGAGGTATTTATTACAACTGTCCGGTTGTTCTTGGTAGCGCAACACCTACTTTAGAAGCTAAAGCAAGAGCCATTAAAGGGGTTTATCAATATCTTAAACTTACTAAAAGAGCTGGTGTCTCTCTACTTCCTAGTGTTAAGATAATTGATATGGTTGAAGAAATAAAAAAGAAAAATTATATATTTAGTGATGAATTAAAAGAAAAAATGCAAAGTAATTTAGAAAATAAACTCCAAACAATTATCTTACTTAATAGAAGAGGATATTCTACTACTATTAATTGTTCAAAGTGTGGTTATACTTATAAATGCCCTAATTGTGAAATAACGCTTACTTATCATAAATCAAGTGATACTTTAAGATGCCATTATTGTGGTTATACTACTAAAAATGCTAATAAATGTCCAAACTGTGGGGAAGATGCTTTAAATTATTTGGGACTTGGTACAGAAAAAGTGGAAATGGAAGTTAAAAAATTATTTAAAGCAGCCAAAGTTTTAAGAATGGATCAAGATACTACAACCAAAAAAGGAAGTCACGAAAAAATAATTCAAAGTTTTAAAAATAGAGAAGCCGATATTTTAATTGGTACTCAAATGATTAGTAAAGGCCTTGATTTTCCTTTCGTTACTTTAGTGGGGATAATAAATGCTGATACCTCTTTAAATATTCCCGATTTTAGGAGTAATGAAAAAACCTTTGCCCTTTTATATCAAGCAAGTGGTAGAGCCGGAAGAAGTAGTTATAAAGGAGAAGTAATAATTCAAACCTATAATCCTGATAATTATGTTTTAAATTGTGTTAAAGATAATGATTTTAATCGTTTTTATGAATATGAAATGAATAATCGCAGAATGCTTAAATATCCACCATATTATTACTTAGTTAGTCTAAAAATAATATCTAAAGATTATAATAAAGCATTAGAAAATGCCACTAAAGTAGGAAATTATTTAAAAAATAATCTAGATAAAAGTTCGATAATTTTAGGGCCAACAACCCATAATATCTTTAAATTAAATAATACTTATCGTTTTCAAATAGTTATTAAATATCGTTTTGATCAAAAATTAAAGGATGTTTTAAAAGAATTAGATGAAATCTATTTAAATGAAAATAATGTTAATATTGATATCGATATTAATCCAGAGCGAATTTAAAAATTTACTTATTTATTTAATAGTGATATAATTTTTTATATGGTGATTATATGGAATTTATTGAAAAATATAATTTAAATGGTATTAATGAAGAATTATTAGATGAAGCTCTAACTCATAGTAGTTATTCTAATGAACATAAAAATGCTATTAATTATGAACGTTTAGAATTTTTAGGAGATGCTGTCTTAGAACTTTTAACTAGTGAATACTTTTATAAAGAGACGGATTATAAAGAAGGTATTATGACCAAAAAAAGAGCGGGTTTTGTTTGTGAACAAGCACTTGCTCATTATGCTAAAGAAATAGGTATAGATAAATATATTAAAGTTGGCCACGGTCAAGAGAATAATATTAATGATACCATTATTGCTGATGTTTTTGAAAGTGTTTTAGGAGTTATTTATTTATCTTTTGGTCTTGATAAAGCAAGAGAATATATTTATAGTATTATTGTTCCTTATATTAAGAAAGATTTTGTTTTTTTTGGTGACTATAAAACATTGTTACAAGAATATGTTCAAACTGATAAAAAAAGTTTAGAATATGTTTTAATTAATGAATATGGGGAATCTCATAATAAAACTTTTGAAGTCGAAGTTAAAATAAATGATATTGTTTATGGTAAAGGGATTGGCAAAAGTAAAAAAGAAGCAGAACAAAAAGCCGCTTTTGATGCTTATCAAAAATCGGCGAAATAGATTTAGGTGTGATGTATGTATTTAAAAAGAATTAGATTAGAAGGATTTAAGTCGTTTGCTAATAAAACGATTTTTGAACTAAATAAAGGCATAACGGCCATTGTTGGTCCCAATGGTAGTGGTAAGAGTAATATTGTTGATGCTATTCGTTGGGTAATGGGTGAACAATCAGTTAAATCTTTAAGAGGAAGTGTAATGAGTGATGTAATATTCTCAGGCAGTGATACGCTTCCTCCACTAAATAAAGCTTCCGTTATTTTAACCTTTGATAATACTAATCATTATTTAAATAATGAATTTAATGAAATAGAAGTTAAAAGAACAGTTTATGCAAGTGGCGAAAATGAATATTTTATTAATAATAATAAAGTTAGATTAAAAGATATTAATGATTTATTTGTTGATTTAAATGGTTATGATACTTTTAATATTATTTCTCAAGGAACCGTTACAGATATTGTAAATTCTAAACCAATTGAAAGAAGAAGTGTTATAGAAAGTGCTGCTGGAGTCTTAAAATACAAAAAGAGAAAAGAAGAATCTTTAAAGAAATTAAGTCAAACAAAAGATAATTTAAATAGTATTAGTTTAGTTATTGAAGAATTACAAAAACAAGTAGATCCCCTAAAAGAAGAAGCCGAAAAAGCAACAGAGTATTTTGCTTATAAAGAAGAACTTAAAAATATTGAAATTGCTTTAATAACCAAAGATATTACTAATTTAAATAATGAATATCTTAAAATGAAAGAAAAAGAAGAAGAACTTAATAAAAAATTAGAATTATGTAATAAAAATATTAATAATAGTAAAATTGAGGAATTAAAATTAAATATTTATAAAATAGATGATAAAATTAATGAACTTAATAATAAAATGTTAAGTGTAACAGAAGAAATATCTAAACTTGACAGTGAAAAAAGAATCAATATTGAAAGAACTAAATATGAATATAGCGAAGATAAGATTAAAGCTAATTTAATTAATCTAAAAGATGAAGAATTAAATTTAATTAAAGAAATCGCCGTTTTGAATAATGAAATAGATTTATTACAAGAAGACTATCAAAGAAAAAATGATACTAATTTGCAAAATGTTCAAGAATATAAAAATCTTCTTGCTAAAAAAGATTATTATAATAAAGAAATCGAGAGTAATGAAAAAGAAAAAATATTATTAGAAAATAAAATAAATATTTTGGAAAATAGTATTTTAAATAATGATCGTTATCCTTTAAGTGTTAAAAATATATTAAATAATCATCGCCTTAAAGGTATTCATAATACTTTAGGTAATTTAATTAGTACCGATAATGAATATGTTAATGCTTTAGATGTTGTTTTAGGAAGTGCAGCTAGTTTTATTATTGTGGATGATGAAATAGCCGCTAAAGAAGCAATTAATTATTTAAAAGAGAAAAATATTGGCCGTGCTACTTTCTTACCCCTTAATATTATTAAATCAAGATATATTGATAAAAGTATTATTGAAAGAATTACTAACGTCTTTGGTTATATTGGTATTTTATCTGATTTAGTCTGTTATGATCAAAAATATCGTAACATAGTTGAGAATCAATTAGGTAATGTTATTGTAGTTAAAACGATTGATAATATGAATTTAATTGCTAAAATATTGGATTATAAATATCGAGTTGTTTCTCTTGATGGTAGTATTATTTATGCTGGTGGTTCAATTTCTGGTGGTAATCATAAAGTAGCATCTAATATTAATAGTAAAAATGAATTAGAAAATAATCAAAATAAGTTAAATAGTTTAAATATAAAAATAGAATCTTTAAAAGATGACTTAAAGACTTTAGATAATGATTTAAATATTTTAACAACTAATTTAACTGAAGAAAAGAGAGCTTTAATTGATATCGATACACTAAAGACTAGTAAAATAAGTATTTTAGATAATTTAGAAAATAAATTAAAAGAAATTAAAAATGATATTTTAGGTTTAGAAAATGTTTCTAATAATAAAATTGATGAAAAAATCACTGATATTATGAATAAACTTAATACCCTTAATATTGAAAAAGAAAAAATGGAACAAAATATAAATAATTTAAAAATTCAAAAGCAAGATTTAAATAATGAATTAAGTGAATTAGAAAATATAAGTAATAAAGAATATCTTAGTATTCGTAATACCCAAACTGAACTTAATAGTGTTAGTGTTAATGTTGGTAAGTTAAATGTTAAACTTGATAATTTACTACTTAGTTTGAATGAAGATTATAATATGACTTATGAATATGCTAAGAGTAATTATGAACTGGATTTAGATATCGATATTGCTAGAAATAAAGTAAGCAAATTGAAAAATGATATTAAATCTTTGGGAGATGTTAATACAGGTAGTATTCAAGAATATCAAAGAATTAATGAAAGATATACTTTCTTAAATAATCAAAAAGAAGATTTAGAAGAATCGATGGCATCCCTTTTAAATATTATTGATGATATGGATAATATAATGGTTACGAAGTTTAAAGATACTTTTAATAAAGTTGCAGCAGAGTTTAGTAAAGTATTTAAAATTATGTTTCAAGGAGGAAATGGTTCTTTAGAACTTACTATGCCAGATGATTATTTAAATACCGGTATTGAGATTAAAGCAACACCTCCAGGAAAGAAATTACATAGTACCCAAAGTTTATCGGGTGGTGAGAAAAGTTTAACCGCTATTTGTTTGCTTTTTGCTATTTTAAATGTTTCTCCAATTCCTTTTATCGTTTTAGATGAAATTGAAGCTGCTTTAGATGAAGCGAATGTCGATTTATTTGGGGAATATTTAAATAAAAAGAAGATGGACAGTCAATATATTTTAATAACTCATAAAAAGAGAATGATGGAATATGCTGATGTTTTGTATGGTATTACTATGCAAAATGCTGGTGTTTCAAAAGTTGTATCAGTTGAACTGGAAAATGTTTAAAAGAAGATGAGTCTTCTTTTTATTTTGTCCTCACACTTCTAAATGAGCTAATGTTATAATTATGAAAAGGAAGTCGAAATTTGTCTAAAAATAAGAAGTTTTGACAACGTTTGTTGTTTTATTAAAAGATACAATTGCTAAGAAAATATTTTAAAGTGGAAGCAAAGCTTCTAAAGAGTATCTTTTAAGAATAATCAGTGCAGTAATAAATATTAAAATGGAGGATTTAGAAAATGATTTTGAATTGATTCATCCTAAAGTAAGTGTTAATAATAAAATCATTAATAGTGAAGTCGATTTAATTGGTGAAACTAGTGATTTATTTATTAATCTAGAATTTAATTATCAAAGTAAAGGTGATAAAGGAAATATTATCCGTGATAAGGAAAATTTTTCCTATCTTTGTCAATTATATTTAAGAAATATAAAACATAAAGAAGATTATGAAAACATTAAAAAAATTTGGCAAATTCAAATAGATGATTTTGATTATTATAATAAAGGTGATTTTATTTACTTTAGTGAAATGCAAGATAAGAAATATCATTTAACCAGAAATTTTGGTATCAATATTGTTGATATTAATTTGCAATATTTAGATTCATTAGGATATAATAATATTAAGAAAGCTGATATTTTAGCAAAATCGTTATATATTTTTGTATGTAATGATGATAAAGTATTAGATGAGTTATATAAAGGTGATGAAGTAATGGAAGAGATAAAAAAAGAGGTAAAAAGTTTTGATGAAGCATTTGATGAACTATTATATTATGATCCAGATAAATTATTTCGCCAAGGCATAGCTTATAATGTCAAAAAAGAATTAGTAATTAAAATGATGAAAAAAAACTATCCTATAAGTGAGATAGTTGAAATTACTGATTTTAAACCCAAACAAATAGAGGAAATATGGGAAGCCTATTTAATGGAAGATGCTAATAAGAAAAATGATGATAGTTTAAAAAAATTATTACAAGAATTACTTTCCAAACATCAAGAGTTAGATTATAAATCATTTATTAGTACTGTTTTACATTTAAGTTGGGAAGAAATAGATGAATTAGTTAAAGAATAAAAAAATGCGTTAAATTTCCCGCATTTTTTCTTTATCCTTAAATGGATTCTTTTTATCAATTTTATCAATAAATAATATTCCTTTTAAATGATCCATTTCGTGTTGAAAAGCTACAGAAATATCTTCTCTTACTCGAAGTTCTTTAACATTGCCATCAATATCTTGATATCTAATAGTCATTCTTGCATATCTTGGAACTATTCCTTCAACCTCTCTGTTAACAGATAAACATCCTTCTCCTTCACCAACATAGATTAATTCTTCACTATGACTTAACATTTTAGGATTAATAATAACGTAGTTTTCAAATTTTTCTTCATCAACTTCTTCAACAATAACAAATATGTTTTTAGGAATACCTAATTGAATAAATGCAAGTCCCATTCCCGGTCTTAAATTATATTTTTCATAATATTGTTTAATTTGACTCATTGTAAGGTATGTTATAGCGTCATTAATTAAATCTTTATCCTCTTTAGATAAAGGAAAAGTAACTTCTTTACTAACCAGCCTTAGAGTTTTATCTTTTTCATCTAAAATTTTTATATCAGGCAGTTGTTTCATTGTCGATTCCTTCCTTTTCCATTCATTAAATTTTCTAAATAATTAATTTTATTTTCATAAGTTTCGATGACTTCTTCATCTAAATTTTCTTGTTGTAACAATTCTTTTATATGTTTAATTTGCAGTATTATTTCTCTATCATTTAAATCATCTTGTCTTATAATTTCTTTTTGACGGGAATAATTTATGGCAAACATTGCTAAATCTCTTAATTTAGTAAAGTCTCTTTTATAAGAATTTTTATATTTTTTATATGTATAATTATTTAAGAAGTAACGCATTTCAATATGACAACCTAAAGGTTGTATGTGCTTTTCTAAATAAATTTCATAATTGTTTTTGATATTAGTAATAAATGTTCCCACATTAGGGGTATTTTTTAAATAGTTATAATATCTATTTAAAAAATTATTCATAAATTTTTCATCAGTCATATGATTAATGTAATAATTACTTAAATAGTTAAAATCAAAAAATTTAGCATCGCCTTTAAAAGATAAGCCAAAGGGAAGGATATTTAATGAACTATCTTTTTTACTTTTATAGCCAATATTTATTTTGCCGTTCATATCAGGAATTAAACCATTATAATATAAAAATTCTAATAATTCTTGATAATTTTTAAAAGTATTAGTAAATTGAACAATATCACTTAGTTTATTTTCATTTATAGACAAATCGATAAATTTGCTAAAACCAATAATTTTATCAAAATTGAATCCATCAGTATAAATTAAATAATACTTCATTATTATCCCCTCAAACTAAACAAATTATAGCATATTTTAATTGTATTGTCAAAATTTGTAAATTGATTGTCAATATTATTTGCCCTGTTAAGATTTTTTTAAAATGTTACATTTTGTATTTGCTACACAAATGAGTTAGTAAGAAACAAAGACAAGCTTTG
>CANQKO010000034.1 GCA_947624505.1 uncultured Bacilli bacterium
AAAGGTATATTCTATCATACTATTAATGGGACATTTTAAAAAAATCTTTATGGGACATTTCTAAAAAGGATTAACAAGTATTTATTTACATTTTAAAAATTTATGATAAAATATTTTATTAGGTGGTAATGGTGAAAAATAAAAATGATTTTATAAATGCAAAAATACCTGGTAGAAGCTTAAGTGATATTATCAGATGTTACAACAATTATACCGAAAGAATTAATATTATTAATGAACAATTAAAATATATGGTTAATACTAACGATAAAAATTTAAGTTTAGCATTACAACTTGATATATATAAAATTATTCAAAATCAAATAAGAGATTTAGAATATGCTGGTCTTCCTTTAATAAGTGGTGATGTTGATTTAAGTGAACTTAAAGCATCTTTTATCCAAGCTTATCCTAAATTACTAGAATATATTAAGCTAAAAGATAAATTAGAAAACTATATTATAGATAGAGATAAATTATTAACTAGTGAACATATAACATTTCACCGATTAGAAAGAATAAATGATTGCCCTTTATGTGATCAAGAACACACCTTTATTAAAGATGGTAGTAATTTAACTTGTATTTTTTGTGGAGCAACGACAAAAGATTATGACTTAAATAAAAATGAAAAGAAATTACTTTTAAAATGTGCAGAAGTACAACGTTTATTAATTCCAAATGCCAATGAAAAAGATTTATCATTTATTGATAACTTAACTGATTATTATTTAAGTAAAAATGGTCCGCTTTATGATGATGAAAGTTATAAAAGTTTTTCTTCTATTATAAGAAGTGCTCTTAATGAAGCTCATCTTTATGATCATAAAACAATAGATAGTATTGTAGTACTTTCTTATATAGAAAAAAATGCTTTATTAAAAAGTCTTAGTAAATTTATGGAAAGTATTAAAGATAATGATAGTAGATTTAAAGACTTAATGATGGAAGATGCCATAACAGCTAAATATGAAATATTAATTTTGGCGGGAGAACATTTGCTTTATCTTTATAAAAAGGCCAAAGAAATAAATGAAGAAGTTTATCTTTCAAAAGCATACTATAATTTAAGTAATATTGATTATAGAAAAAATAGTGATTACTTTAGAGGTAATGATAATCTAAGAGAAACTTTTAAATGTATAACAGCAAGTAAAGAAATAAATAAAATGGTTTTAGATATGAAACTTAGAAGATAATATCGATTTAAAAGTCGATATTTTTTTAATTTATTGCAGGACATAATAATTACCGGACAAAATAAGCTTTTAATGACACAATTATATTTGGTGGTATGATGGCAACATTTAAAAGAGAATTTAATTTTGATAAAGATATTAGAAAGAAGATCAGTTTAAATATTAAAAAATATCGTTTATTAAATGGCATTACCCAAGAACAATTAGCTTTAGATATTGGTAAATCGTATGATTTTACTAGAAGATTAGAATTTAAAAAAGGTCAAATTGGTTGTTCAATAGATACGTTATATAAAATATCGGTAGTATTAAATACAAGAATTGATAAATTCTTTGAATAAAAAAAGAATAAATAAGTTAAAATATAAATTATTTATTCTTTTTTGTTTTCTTTGGCATTGGTATTAATTTAACTTTTACACCTTTATAAGTTGTATATACTTTTTTAACGCCTTCAGGTAAATTTTTCTTTAATACTTTCATTAAATTCACTCCCTCGTGAGAAGATTATAACATACTTTTCACAAAATTAATACTATTTTTATAAAACAGAAATTTTAAAAAATTAAAGTTTTTTTTAATATAGTTGAGGACATTCACCCATTTTAGGACGATAAAAACAATGATTTTTATATTTACCCGCTAAGGGTTGACTATACCAAGTGCTTTGACAAGAATTATTGCCGGGGGCATAAAACCATAAGGCATCGGTTGCTGGATAGTAATATTCTCCCCTTAAAACTCTTTCAGCAAGCCTTCTTTCCATTGTCGTGGCGGCTCCATAATAAAGAGAACTTTCTGTGCCTGAAAATTGATTAGGCTGATATATTGCATCCGTTATTGAATCGATATTTCTAAACGTTAAGCAATCGGCCACTACTCTATTAACAACAACATTACCCACCATAAGCATTCCAAGATCACCCTCATTTAAAGCTTCAGCTCTCATAATTCTTGCAAGTAAATCAAGTTCTTTATCTGTATAATTAATAAGCATTTTACCACCTATATTATATTATGCTTTTATTTTTAAAATAATTATGGTATAATCTACTTGTATTCGCTTAGGGGATTAGTTAAATGGTATAATAGGAGTCTCCAAAACTTTAGTTGGGAGTTCGATTCTCTCATCCCCTGCCAAAATGTATATAACCCCCAATTTAGGAGGGTTTAATAAATTAGGAGGGTTTATGGAAAACTATAATTATACAATGGATGATATAGAAAAATTTATTAAAGATTATAAAAATTCACAACAAACAAAACCTAAAGACTGGATGCTATCAATACCAATCGTAGGAAGAAAAATGTATGAGAACGCCTATCTAGAAGATGCTAAAAGAAATTTTTTTGAAAAAAAATATTATGAAATGTTAAATGCATCTTTAGAAGAACAACAAGATTTTATTAACCAAATGACCCCTATTTTAAATGAGTTTTATGCTGAGGAAGAGAATAATAGTAAAAAAAGATAAATACAATATTTTACAGTAAAGAAATAATAATCTAGCCAATTAGATTATTATTTTTTATATAAGTGTTATAATAATTATGGTGAAAGTAAAAATGGAAATAAATCCAGATATTAATTATGGACTTTCAGATAAAGAAGTAAAAGAGCAAATAAAAAAAGGCTTAGTTAATGAAGATACAACTATTCCAACTAAAAGCGTTAGTTTAATTATTTTAAGTAATGTTTTTACTTTATTTAATCTTTTAAATTTCTTTTTAGCATTTCTTATTTATTTAGTTGGTTCTTATAAAAATTTATTATTTTTAGGAGTCGTATTTTCTAATACTATTATTAGTATTATCCAAGAAATAAGAGCTAAAAGAGAGGTTGATAAATTAAAATTAACTAACGCACCTCAAGTTGTAGTAGTAAGAAATGGTAATGAAGAAATAATAACCATTGATAATATTGTATTAGATGATATAGTTAAATTAAAGCTTGGTAATCAAGTAGTAGTAGATTCAATTATTTTAGATGGCTTTGTTGAAGTTAATGAAGCATTTATTACGGGTGAATCTAATACCATAGTTAAGAAAAAGGACGATACTTTATATTCAGGAAGTTTTATTGTAAGTGGTAAATGCACTACTAAAGTTATCCGTGTAGGTAAAGATAATTATACTTCTAAAATATCTAAAGAAGCTAAATATATTAAAAAAGTTAATTCTATTATATTAGATTCTTTAAATAAAATAATTAAAATATTATCAATTATTATTTTACCATTAGGATGTTTATTATTTTTTAATCAATGTTATGGTTTAAATAATTCTTTTAATGTAGCAATAGTTAATACAGTCGCCGCCCTTATATCAATGATACCAGAGGGGTTAGTATTGTTAACTAGTACTGTTCTTGCTGTAAGTGTTATAAGATTATCAAAGAAAAAAGTCTTAGTAAAACAATTATTTTCAATTGAAACATTAGCTAGAATTGATACAATATGTTTTGATAAAACAGGTACTTTAACAGAAGGAAAAATGAATGTTAAAAAAGTTATATCAGTTAATAAAAGATATAATTTAGAAGAAATTATGAATAATTTATGTAATGTTTTAGAAACAGATAATGCGACGATGAAAGCATTAAAGAAATGTTTTAATAAAAAAGTAAATATTAAAGTAAAAGAAATCATTCCTTTTTCATCAGAAAGAAAATATAGTGAAGTTACTTTTGCAAATGGTGAAACTTATCGCTTGGGAGCACCGGAAATATTACTAGATAATTTTAAAAATTATCAAGATGAGTTTGATGAATATCGATGTATTGCTTTAGTAAAAGTAAGTAAAAAAATTATTCCTCTTGGTTATATTCTTCTTGAAGATGTTCTTCGCAAAGATACCGTTAATACGATTAAATATTTTCAAAAACAAGGTGTAGATATAAAAATTATTTCAGGGGATAATCCTAAAATGATTGTTAAACTTTTAAAAAGATTAAATATAAAAGTTAATAATTATGTTGATTGTTCAAAAGTTTCAGATAGCAATTTAGAAGAATGTGTTTTAAATAATACTATCTTTGGCCGTGTTAGTCCTTTTCAAAAAAGAGAAATAGTTAAAATATTAAAGAAACATAACCACATAGTTTCTTTTGTTGGGGATGGGGTTAATGATGTTTTAGCCCTAAAAGAAGCAGATTGTAGTATCGCTCTTGCTTGTGGAAGTGAAGCAGCATATAATGTTTCAGATTTAGTACTTCTTGATTCCCAATTTTCTTCTGTTCCGAAAATAGTTAGTGAAGGAAGAAGAACAATTCATAATATCGAAAGATCAGCTAGCTTATTCATTGTTAAAACAGGATATGCTGTTCTTTTAACCCTTTTGTTTATGATTATCCCCTTTAAATATCCTTTTATCCCTATTCAAATTTCTTTAACAGGGGTTTTAACCATTGGCATTCCTTCATTTATTTTAGCTCTTGAGCCAAATGATGAAATAATAAAAGGTAATTTTTTAACAAATATTTTTAAAAAAGCTTTGCCAACTTCCTTAATTATTGTTTTAAATATTTTAATCATTACTATTTTACCAATAAGTGAAGCAGATTCATCAACTCTCTCCGTGTTAATTGTTGGCTTTATTGGTTTTGCCCATATTTATCGTATTTGTAAACCTCTTAAACAATATCATATTATAATGCTAGTTATATTGATCGCTATCTTTTTAACTAGTGTAATTAGTTTAAAAGAATTATTTTCTTTAACTGTTATTAACGTACCAATGCTTATTTTAGTATCCATCCTTTTAGGATTATGTCTATTAGAATTTTATGTTATTGATTTAATTCAAAACCAAAATAAAGAATAATTTAGTATTTAAAATATCTCATAATTATAGTAAAATATTGTTTAGAGGTGTTTTAAAGTGAAAAAATATTGGATTATATTATTATTAATGGTATCTTTATTATTTGTGCCAATGAGAACAATGGCTAAAGAAGATGCTATTAATATTTATTTGTTTAGAGGAAAAGGCTGTGGATTTTGTCAAAAGTTTTTAAATTATGTTAATGATACTTTAACCGAAAAATATTATGGTAAGTTTAATCTTGTTTCTTATGAAGTATGGAATAATACGAAAAATAATGAATTATTAACAAAAGTAAGGACTTTTTTAGGAAGTGAAAAAACAGGTGTACCATTCATTGTTATAGGAGATAAATATTTTGAAGGTTATACAGAAAGTTATAATACGGAGATTGAACAAGCAATTCAAGACTTATATGATAGTAGTAACCGTTATGATGTTTTTGAAGAAATTAATAAAAGTGGCGATAAAATTGATTTAGATGATTATACTACTAAAGAATTAAATGATGTCTATAATGAAGAAGGGATTATTGCTAAAGAAGTAAAGGTTAGTTCATATTCCGCTAGTAATGGTTCTAATACCATAGCTATTGTCTTATGGAATCTGTTATTTACTGCTTTTGCAATGACTATTATTTTAGTTGTTCAAAATCAAAATAAAAAAGCTATTTTAGAAGAAATAAGTAAAATTAAATAATAATTTTAAGATGATTAATATAATAATTAGTCATCTTTTTTTAACGGAAAAATTATTAATTCATAAAATATTATAGATAAATAGGTGATAGTTTTATGAATAATAATATAATAAGAGCTAAAAAGATTATTGAAGATTTTCAAAATAATAATCGTTTTGTTAATTCTTGCTGTATAATACCCCAAAATAATGGTATAACTGGGCCAACCGGACCAATGGGGAGAACGCCCACAATAACTATTGGCAAAACCGAAACTGTTCCTTTTGATGAACCAGCAGAGGTAAATAATGTTGGTGATGATGAAAATGTTATTTTAGAGTTTATGATACCTAAAGGGGGGTTGGGGCCTCAAGGAGAAACACCAACCATTAAAATTGGAAGTGTTACTACAGGAGAAGCTGGAAGTAATGCTAGTGTAATTGATACTGGTGAAGGCTTTAATCATATTCTTAATTTTGTAATTCCCAGAGGTGAAGAAGGTTTAAGTGGTGTTATGGGGCCAACGGGACCAGCAGGAACTAGTGTATCAATTTTAGGATCTTTTGATTCTTATGATGATTTAAAAATAGAACACCCTAGTGGAAATATAGGTGATAGTTATTTAGTTGGTGATAATCTTTATGTTTGGAGTAATAACACTAATGACTGGACTGATGTTGGAGTTATAAAGGGTCCTAAGGGAGACCCGGGAATTGAAGGTATTCAAGGACCAGAAGGACCACAAGGAATCCAAGGGCCAGAAGGTATCCCTGGACCTCAAGGAGAGACCGGTCCAAGAGGTGAACAAGGTGAAATTGGACCAACAGGGCCAACGGGGCCAACAGGAAAAGATGGCTTACAACAAGTAGAAGCTTCTTATATTGTTACATTTAACAATAATAACCCAAATGGTTTTGAAGTACCATATAATGCCAGAATTCCTTTAGATAGAATTGAAATTAATGATACTAAAATTACCGAATTAACTTTGCAAAACACTTTAAAATTTAGTAAAGCAGGAACTTATAAAGTAGATTTTATGGTTTCAACTAAAGTTAATCCAACACCAACTTTAGATGAAGCAAATAATGTTATTTCGGTTGGTTTTAAAAAAGTTGATTCACCAATTGTTTATGCCGGTGGTTCTTCCTTTTATACTTATGGACCCACTGTTAAAATTATTAGTCAAGGTTTATTTGTGGTGAGCGATCCTTTAAAAGATGAATTAGAACTTGTCAATTTATCAAAGCAAAGTATTTATTTAAATTCTCCTCTTATTGATAGCATTAATTCCAATTCTTATTTTTCTAATCCCGTTGTAACCATCGTTATTGAATATTTAGGATAAACTTCTAATAAATGTGATATAATTTAAAAAGAAGTGATAAATAGTGAATAAAGATAAATTAATAAATATTTTAAAAAAAGGGGCGCTAGCAATTATTCCAACTGATACCACTTATGGCATTGTTTGTGATGCAACCAATGATGAAGCGGTAAGAAAAGTGTTTCTAGCTAAAAAAAGAGCATTTAATAAACCACTAATCATTTTAGCTAGCGATATTGAGATGGTAAAAAAGTATACAAAAAAAATAAATAATTTAGAAAAAGAAGTAATTGCCAAATTTTGGCCCGGAGCATTAACTATACTTCTTCCCAAAAATAGTTTAATTAGTGATTTAGTAACGTCTTCTTCCCCTTTGGTTGGCATTCGTATACCTAATGATAAAAAACTGCAAGAAATTATTAAAACTTTAGATGCCCCAATTGTAGCTACAAGTGCTAATATTTCAGGCGAAGAGGTAATAACGGATGTTACCCATATAGACGAAGAACTTCTTAAAAATGTTAGTTATGTGTGCTTAGGAAATAAAATTAGTTCTATTCCTTCTACATTAATAAAAATTAATGAAAATAAAATTGAATTTTTAAGAGAAGGAATACTTGCTCCTAAAATTAAAGATGAATTTAAAAATAATATCTAAAAAAATGTCCTAGGACATTTTTTATTTAGATAAAATTCTTCTGGTAACTATTTCATCACTTTCTAAGCTGGTAATTTTAACATCTTTAGTTTTAGCTTCTATATCATCTTCGATTCTTTGGTATTTTGCTAATATATCCTTATATTCATCTTCTAATTTAGCAAGTTTTTCTTTAAAGTTTGGACCAAAAGTTAAATAAAGTAATTTTTTATTTAAGACTTCCTCATTAGCTTTACTAGCGACCTCTTTAGCTTCTTCAAAAGTATTATATAAAGTATCAACAAAGGTAGCATTAATACATTCATTAGTAAATATATTATATTCGGGATAATTTATTTTAAATAATAGATAATTATCTAAAGATGATCTATTATATAAAAATACTATTTCATATTTAACAGAACTACTACCATCTTTATGGTATTTTCTTCTTTCACCTATGACATAACATTTAAGAACTATATTAGCGACAACTTCATAATTTCTTTCTAATTCATTAAGGCCATAATTCCAACCAGATTGTTCGAAGACTTCCATAATGGCATACTTAACTGGATAATTTAAAACTTTTTCTTCTTCCATTTTCCTACTCCCCTATCATTAAATTAATTAATATTAATTTTGCTATCTAATATTTTTTTGATAATGAATTTTCTTTTTCTTCCCCTTACATCATTAAATAATTCTAATTCTATCATTTCCCAAATAGGTACCCATCCCCAAATTAGGAATATTTCTTTCCATATAATACCTTCTTTAAAAAGAGCGGCTAAAGATAAAAAGAATACGCCAAGGAAAAAAAGCAATATTTGAAATATATTATTAAAATGATGATCAAATACATTACGGTTATATTCTTCTTTTAAAGCATTAATTAGCATTTCTTTTAAATTATCTTGTTGAAATGAAGTATTAATATTAATTTCAATATTTGTCTCTTTAGAAACATATTTAGCTTCTTTAAGAAGATATTCGATAAAGTTTGCAGATACCTTATTTTGATTATATCTTTCTAAAAAATCATATTTATCAATTAAATCGATATTAATTATCTTTTTCATTATTTTTCTTCTTTCTATATATAATTTTAAGTTTAGGGAAAGAATTTAATAATCTTTTGTTAAATAATTTATTTTGCATCTTTAATTCTTTTTTAACTAAGTCAGTAATATTTTCGGTATTATCACCACGCGAGCCATCAAAATTTTTGCGAAAATTTAGAATTATTTTTAAAGATATCATATTATCAGCAAAATAAATAATGAAAATAACAATTGCTAATATAAGTTGCGTATGACTTGAAAGAGCATTAATTAACTTTAACACTAATGGGTTAATTAAATACATTACAACCATTGCACCCAGCCCAAAAAGTAACATATTTTCTAAACAAACACGTCCCTTTATATTAAATTTCTTTTGTGAATAATCCCACCATCTAGTATTAAATACTTTTTCTAGTATGAAACTTCCTAAATACTCAATTACGGTACATATTAACATTGACATAATAAAAAGTAAGATTGGTTTATCAATATATCTATTTAATAGAATAGAAATGAGAAGAACTGATTTACCATAGATAGGACAATAAGGACCAATTAGAAAACCACGGTTGACAAACTTATGCTCACCAATAAATAAATCTATTACTTCCACTAACCAACCTAAGAATGAATATACCATATATATTAAATACAATCTACATACTACCATTATTATACTTCCTTAACTAAGATTATAACATATTGAGATAAACAAAAAAAGCCATTAAGGCTTAATTTGGCAATATTAAAGTTTGACCTATTGATAAATTGTTACTAGTTAGATTATTTAATCTTTTTATTTCATCAACTGTTGTATTATAAGTTCTGGCAATACTATATAAACTATCGCCTTTTTTAACGGTATAAGTCAATTTATCGTTAGTTGTAGATGAAGGTATTTTAAGTGTTTGACCTATTGACAAAGTATTACTAGTTAAGTTATTTAATGACTTAATACTATCAACAGATACCCCAAATTTATTTGCTATACCATAAAGAGTATCACCTTTGTTTACCACATAAGTAGTTGTTTTACCTTCAGGCATTGAAACAATTAATTTTTGACCAATAGATAATGTGTTACTTACTAAATTATTGAGTTTCTTTAATTCATCAACAGTTAGATTAAACTTATTAGCAATGCCATATAAAGTGTCACCACTTTGAACAATGTATATTTCTCCTTCTTCTGTTTCTTTATCTAAAGTTGGAATATATAAAAGTTCCCCAATAGACAATGTATTATTTTTTAAGTTATTAGCACTTTTTAATTCATCAACTGTCACACCAAATTTTCTAGCTATTCCCCATAATGTATCACCACTTTGGACTTTGTAGTATCCTTCCATACTTTCTGGTTCATAAGGTACTCCAATATACTCAGCAATAGCTTTTACAACTGCTTCCGCCATTTCTTCCCAGTTATTTTTTATTTGACTTACATCATCCCCATTAGAATCTAAAAAACCATATTCAACAATTATTGATTCATTATTAGGAGTATCTCTTAAAATGTAATAATAATCTTTAGCTGGATTACTAGGAAGTCGTCTTTGATAATATTTACGAACATTTTGACCAGTTTTTTCTATTTCTGATGCAATTTTTTTAGATAAGGCATCGCTATTACGAAGGGAGTATATTATTTCCGCGCCATCCCCACCTCCGGAAAGATTTTATGTGGTTAGGCATTCATTTTCCCTTGATTTTACTGCATTTAATTTTTCTAAAAATACTATAGGTGAAGGTAATTATGTGTGATTAACAAAATTACCTTCAATTTTTTATATTTTTTCATAATTGATTTTCACATCATCTAACACTTTAAATCTATA
>CANQKO010000035.1 GCA_947624505.1 uncultured Bacilli bacterium
GGAAATAAGGAAAATATTTATATAGTAACGTTAACTGCCACCAAAGAAGAATTAGAAAAAATAAGAGATAATTGTAACGATAAGGTAGTAAAGGAGACGATAGATAAAGTGTTTGAATTAAATGAAGATGGAACTATAACAAGATTAGTGTCATATGAAGATGAGCAAAAATGGCTTATCAAAAGAGGAAAAGAATTGGCTAAAAAAGAAGGCATTAAAGAAACACAAATTAAGGCAGCAAAGAAGCTATTGTCAAAAGGAATGGATATAAAAGAAATAAGTGAAATATTAAATTTAAAAGAAGAAGAAATAATTAAGATTCAAGAAGAATTATAATTATTTCTTTTTTATTATTAATATTCTTTTTTAAGATTTATTTTTAAAGATATCAAGTAAGAAAGATAAATAATTAATAAAATAATAATTAATAAAATTAATAATAAATAGTTTTCTATATATTCAAATATCTTGGGAACCATACTAAAATCAACTAAGTTAAAAATAAGACCTCCAAAAACAACTATAGCCATTATTAAAATAAAAATCATAATTCTTGCTTTTTCAACCCCAAATTTATAAATAATTGGATACATAAAAGATAAAACTAATACCGTTCCAAATATATTTCCAAATGTGGAAACTAGAATTTGTTCATAATTAATAGTTTTACTATTAACATAAGAAATAATAAAAGATAAAAGAATTGTTATAATCGATATAATAAGAATAAGCAAAATCGTTGCTACATATTTTGCACTGACACTATTTTTTCTTCCATTAGGAAAGGTAATAGAATAAGCATCCCATTTATTATAATTATCATAGCTAAATGTTGAAATCATCATCATTACACTTATAAATGGTAAGATAAATGATATATCTATCTCTTTCCAAATTCCCATTACTGCATATACAACAATTAACATTCCCATTAATTTTAAATTACTTTTCATCATTGCTAAATCTTTTTTAATAAACCCTATCATTAAGATCCCCCTTAATCATTAAAACCATTAGATCATCCAAAGTTATTTTATCAATTACTGCAATATCATATTTTGCTTTAAAATCTTTTTTATTCGCCACTAATAGTTCATATTCATATTTTGTTTTTCGATATTTAAGATAGTCTTCTTTATTAATATTCATAAAATCTTTTTCACCACATTTTACAATTCCATAATTATCTAATAATTCGTTAGTTGTCTTAGAAAAAGCAATTTCGCCATTATTTATAAATGTTATATAATCAGCAATATGTTCTAAATCAGTTGTAATATGACTAGAAAATAAAATAGAACATTCATCTTTTTCAATAAAACTTTGAAATATTTGAATAATTTGTGCTCGGGCAACAGGATCAAGACCTGAAGTTGGCTCATCTAATATTAAAAGTTTAGGATGATGCGATAAAGCTGTGGCTATTTCTAATTTTTTTCGCATTCCTTTAGAAAATGTTTTTATTTGTTTATTGGGTAGTAATGAAAATTCTTTTAAATAGTTATTAAACATTAAAGTATCCCAATTTTTATAAATACTTTTCATTGTATTATTTATATCTTTAGGGGTCAAAATCTCTGGAAAAAACATATCATCTAAGACAACACCAAGATCTTCTTTGATTTTATTATTATATTTGCCACTATCTAAATCAAAAATTTTAATTACCCCACTATCTCCTTTAATAATGTCTAATATTGCTTTTATTGTTGTAGTTTTTCCTGCTCCATTTTCTCCGATAAAGCCCATAATCATTCCTTTAGGTAAATTAAAAGTTATATTTTTAAGTTCAAAATTATCATATTTTTTACATAAATTTTTAATTTCTAAAATATTTTCCATTTCTTATTTTTCCTCCTCATATAATATGCTTAACATTTCATTAAGAGTTTTTTTATTTATATTATTCATTTTCGCAATAGTAACGGCTTTATCTATTAACTCTTCTATTTTATTTAATTGTTCTTCTAAAGCGACATCTTTATTAACTTTGGCAACATAAAAACCTTTAGATGGCACATTTTTGACATAACCTTCTTTGGCTAATTCTTCATAAGCATTTTTAGTTGTTATAACACTACAACGAAGATCTTTAGCTAAAGACCTAATTGATGGTAGTAAATCACCTTCTTTTATTTCTTCATTCACTATTTTTATTTTTATTTGTTCTTTAATTTGTTCGTATATAGGACTATCACTTGAATTACTAATAATTATTTCCACATTTCACCTCTTAAATAAATGTATATATTAATTATATACAGTATATATACAGTTGTCAATAAAAAAGATTATCATTTCTAATAATCTTTACTTTCTATTACTTTACTGTTTTTAAAATCAATCTTTACAACTTTATAATAATTATCTGTATAATCTTCATTGAAAAAATTAAATATTAGATATGATCCATCATCAGTATATAAATAGTTACCAATTACATTGGCTAAATAAGTATTGTCTATTTGATATAAATCTAAATATTTTTTCGGAAAATCATAATTTAGCTTTTGATATTCTAAATATCTTTCGGTATATTCCTCTTTAATTGGACTAAAGCCTATAATTATACTAATAATTTCGCTAAATTCTTTATCTTCATACCAAAGCATCTTTTTGTTATTTTCATAGATTTTAATTAAAATATCGGTAACAAAAAATACATCTTTATTTGTCAGTGTCCAACTACGATGAGTTACTTGTAAAAATTTAAGATAGTCATCAATACTTATACCAGCATAATCAAATATTTTAAATAATTTATAACTACCATCACTACTAAAATATATTTCATTTAAGATATCAAAACCAAATAAATAAGATAGTGCTCCAATTATACTAGTTTGTAATCTATAGGTTCTTAAAGCTTTATTATTTAAATAATAACTAGAATAATACTCTGCTCCACCTTCAGTAATAAAGTTAGGTTCATCAGTTATAACAAGTTCACAATTACTAACTTCTTTAGCATTAAGTTTATTAAATTCATTATTAGAAATATATTTATTATTACATTTAAATATATTATTAGAATTATTACTATTAAAAGAAAAATCAATAAAGTGAGTTAATTCGTGATAGACAACATTATCTTCATCATCAAGGAACTCAATTCTTTTACCATCATCATAATAAAAGCCAACATAACCATCTTCTTCTAAATGATCAGTTTTAATAATACTTAAATTTCTTAAAGATTCAAGAAAATAATTTTCTTCTAAATATTCTTTATTTAAAATTACTTCATAAAATAAATCCAATACTTTATTTTGATAATTACCTAAATTTTGATTATTTAAAACAATATAAGCATACTTTTTAAATATTTCTTCATTATCATTAATTAAATCTTTCATATTATCTAAATTATATTTTTTTATAATTTCTGAAACATCAATATCATTATAAGGTTTATATAAATCATTATCAAAATATTCTAAATAATTAGAATTAGCTTGCAAATCATAGACATCAAAATTAAATAAACTTTCAGCAATTATTTTATTATGTTCATTATTAGTTGTCATATTATCATATATTGCTGGAATTAATTCCTTATTTCCCTCTAGTAACCCATATTTTTTATTCTTTCTAAATATACAATAAAGGGAATTTGGAATACAAATAATTTCTTCATACTTATCAGTTTTTTTATTTAACTTTTCATCAACTAAATAATTATTAACACCATTACTACAATAATATTTATCTTCATTAAAATATTCAAAGGAAAAATAGCAATCATCATTTTTTATCTCTTTACCATCTAAGGAAGATAACCCTATTAAACTAGTTTCTTGATCATAATTAATTAAATAATTACCAGAAGCAAAAACATCATTAGAATTTAAAACAATTTTATTATCATATAAAAGATAATTTTTATCATCTTTATTAAGATAAATAACTTTATTACCAGAAGCAATACTATAATTTTCATAACATTCATTGTTAACTAATTTATTATTGTTATTATAAACTTTAAAACCAAAAGAACAATCTTTAAAACTAAATTTATAATTTAAAACATTTATTTCTTTGGTTGATGATACTAAACCATAATTACTATTATATGAATACTTATTATTATTTTTATCTTTAATACTATAACCATTAGTATATATTTTTTCTATATCATATTCTTTTAAATCTTTAGCTTTTAAATCATAAATATATAATTTCTTCTCATCACTACTCAAAATGGAAAGAGAATTATCTAAATATTCAAAATATTTAATACTTATTTTATTATTATTTTTCATATTAATAATATTTGTATCTGTAACTAAATAATTACCAGCTTTAATAAAATAACCATCAATGTCTTTATATACTATTTCTTGATTTATATTATATAAATTATTATTGTAATTATAATATATTTCATTATTACTTATATCATTTACAATATTAACATTATCATTTAAAGAAACAATTAATTTAATATCTTTATCATATAAATCATACTTATCTTTATCATTAATAATAAAAGCATTTTGATTAATTAAAATATTAGCATCTTTATTATAAATAAAATCCACTACTACTTTACCATCTTTATTTATAATACCTAATTTATTACCTTTAACTACAAATAAGTAGTCATTAAAAATGTCTTTATATTCATAATCATTATATCTATTTTTAGCTACAATAACTAAATTACTTTCTAATTTTTTATTATCATTGGTCTTTTTAAATACTTTTAAATAAACTATTATTATTGTTACCATTAATATTAATATAATAAAAATTATTATTATTTTTTTATTTAACCCTTTAATATTCTCTTTCATAATACCTACCTTAAAGAAATTATAACATATATAGACATACTTTGGAGATATATTTTAATTATTAGATGGTAATTTCACCAATTTTTTTAACACTTAAATAAGCTGTTATACCACTTCCTAGTATGGCTGTAACAAAATCATTAGTGGCCGAAATTTCCATATCTAATTTATCATTTTCCCTTAATTCTACAATTGTACTACCATTAAAAGTAAAAGTTAGATCAGGGACAACTTGTTTTGAGATAACAGAAGATGGTAACATTACAGAATTTTCTCTTATCATAAGGGTAATAATACTAGATTTATCAAAAGAAGCATTAAGACCATAATTTATTTCATATATACCGTCTTGTAAAATAACGATTTCATTTTCATCTTGATTATTAATATTATAACTTTCCATTGGAAATATTAAAGGAATTAAAACCCAAGTTCCAACGTTACTCGTATCTATTGTTGTTTGAATATTATTATATTTTCCTCCATAAGCACTTATAAGGGCATAACCAGATGGTCCCATCGGACCTACTTCACCTTGGATACCTTGGGGTCCGGTTGGTCCCATTTTACCTTCAGGTCCGGTGGGGCCTATATTTCCTTGAGGTCCTTTAATTTGGCCAACATTTAGCCACTTGCTTCCATTATCAGCCCATACATATAAATCGTTATCAACTAAATAACCATCACCAAATTCACCAGTTGGATGTGCATCCATTAAAGCATCTATAGAATCATAAGAACCCATAATGGTAATGCTTGTTCCTGCTGGCCCAGTTGGCCCTATATTTCCTTGTGGACCCGTTGGGCCTGTTTCACCTTGGATTCCTTGAATGCCTTGAATTCCTTGGGGTCCCATTGGTCCTGTTGGTCCAATTTCGCCTTGAGGACCCGTTGGACCTATATTAGCATTAGTGTTAATAAATGGGCAGCAAAAATTAAAATTTTTATATTCGCACTGGGCTTTTTGCACTTTTTCTAAAGCTTTTCGATAATTTTCATTCATTATTTTTCATCCCTTTAATATAAAGTATGAAAATTATCATTTTTGTTTAATTACATTATTTTTAAAAATATTAAACTTACTACCGGACTTGCTAAAGATGATTCTGTACTTAAATCTTTATCAAGAGGTCCAGTAACTATAATGGGGGCTTTACCTGTGTTAGCAAGTTCAAACCAATCTTTTCCATTTGAAGTGATGGTACCAAAACCTGTTAATAAAGTCGGGGTAGTCGTATTTCCATAAACCGAACAACCGGCATACACCGTTGGTTCAGTAAGTTTTCTAAATCCCACCGATATAACATTATTTGGGGCATTATCATATTTTAATTTAGCTAAAACGGTAAAAGCCACAAAATATGTACCCGACTCTAAAATTGTTACGGTATTATTAATGGTATTTACATAAAATTTTTGATTCATATCTAGCATTGTTAATTCAATGGGAACTTGATTATTATATTCTACCTCATAACCATTCGGATTATATTCACTAGTGGCCAAAATAAAAGTAGTAGGTACTCTTAAAGGACCCGGTATTCCTTCAGGACCTTGAACTCCAGGTATTCCCTGTTCACCCTTTGGTCCTCTTTCTCCTGGGACTCCTTGAAGTCCCGTTTCACCTGGTAGCCCTCTTGGACCCGTTGGCCCTGTTGGCCCAATTTCGCCTTGAATTCCTTGTGGGCCTCTTATTTTACCAACATCTGTCCAATCATCATTTTCTTCTGACCATACATATAAATCATCATCAACAAGATAACTTTGACCTGAAGAACCTTCGGGATGATTATCTACAAGTTCTTGATAATTAGCAAATGATCCTAAAATAGTGACACTCGTTCCATCACTACCTTTAGGTCCTGCCTTTCCTTCTGGCCCCGTCGGTCCCATTTTTCCTTCTGGTCCAGGATCCCCCTTAGGTCCTTTTATATCACCAACATCCATCCAAGTATTATTATTAGATGACCAAACATATAAATCTCCATTTATCATAAAAGCATCACCAACTTTACCAGATGGATACTTTTCCTGTAATTCTTCGACACTACCAAAGCTTCCTAAAATATTTAAAGCAGCCCCAGTTGGTCCGGTCGGTCCAGTGACACTTATTATTTTAGTACAGCATATTAAGTTTTTAATATCTTGCTGGGCCAACTTTACTTTTTGCTTTGCTCTTTCATATGCATTCATAAAATACCCCCTTATAATATTTTATGAATAATTTATTGTTTGTTAATAATTCTCATTTTCAATTATTTCTTAACTTCATTTTTAAAAATAGGTTGTCTTAAATGATTACTTGGTGTTTTTTCCATATACCAAATCAAACATTGATATTTTGGATTAATATAATTTAAATCTTTATTTTCATAATCAGTAAATGTTGATAACTTTCTTGTTTTCAACATTTTTATTTTTTTATATAAGGGATTTTTCTTAGCCATAGATACATTTCCAACATATTTTAATTTATTATTTTGATATTCCCCTAAAGCTAAAGAGATAACTGGACTACCGGCATTTTCTTTATAAGCCCCAATAAAAAAATTATCTTTTTTAAAATTTTTTATTTTTAGCCAACTATCAACTCGAGAGTTTATTTCATATAAACTATTTTTCTTTTTGGCTACAATACCTTCTAATCCCACTTTTTTAATTTCTTTAAATAAATCTTTCCCCACTTCATCGATACTTTTTGATTTAATAAATACTTCGTTTTCATTTATGTTGGCAAGTAATTTTTTTCGATCAGTTAAAATTAAATTAGTTAAATCCTTATTATCATATAATATATCAAAACACACATAACAAATAGGTTCTTCTAAACTTAATTTTTTTATTTTATTTTTATTTTTTAAGTGACTTCTTTCTTGTAATTTACTAAAAGATGGTAACCCCTCTTTAAAAGCCACTATCTCACCATCAAAAATAGTTGGGTGTTTAACTAAATTTTTAATACTTTGTAATTCTGGATAAATATCAGTAACGTCAACATTATTTCTTGTTTTAATAATTAAATTATGAGGACTAGCAAAGATAATTGCTCTTATTCCATCAAACTTTATTTCAAATAAATAATCTTTAGAATTAAAAGGTTTATCTATTTCTTTTAAAAGCATTGGTCCCCAATTTCGATTACGCCATATATTCATTTTTTCTTTTTTAAACTCTTTTCTAATGCTTCCATTAAATCATTAACTTGCCTTTTAGTTCTTCTTTTTACACTTTTAATCTCTTCACCATCAAGTTTTAAAGAAATAGCATTTTTAATATTATTTTGATACTCATCTTGATACTTATCCGGTTCAAATTTGCCACTTTCTTCTTCAATTAAACGAAGAGCTAAATTTAGTTCTTTCTCATTTACTTTTAAATCAACTTCTTCATCGGGAAGGATTACTTCTTCTTTAAAAAATAATGTTGTCATAATTATTCCATATTTTGAAAACCTTAAAATACAATAATAAAACTTACTACCTAAAACAGTTCTTGCTAGAGCTACTTTTTGACACTTTCTTAAAGCTTCACAAAATAAAATATAAGCCTTACTTTTTTTCTCAGGCTTTAATAGATAACTTTTTTCAAAATAGATAGCATCGATTTCTTTAATATTAACAAATGATACAATTTCTATTTCATTATTTTTTTCTGGTTTTAATTTATCTAATTCATCTTTAGAAAAAGTTAAATAATCATCTCTTGCATATGCATAACCTTTTATTATGTCTTTTTCTTTGACTTCTTTTTTACAATGCGGACAATATTTAATATAATTAATTCGATTTAAGCATACTTTATGTAACTGATTAAATGATGTATCGTTATTTTTAATAATGGGATTCATTAAAATTGGTATATTAACTAAGCCAAATGATATACTACTATGAATATTAGGCATATTATCACCTTTTATTATTATGATCTTGTTATTACACTTTATACATTCTTCTTTTATATTCGTCTTTTATTATGTGTTTTCCTTTATAGTTAGTTACATCTTGAAATTCTTTTTCAAAGTCATCTAATATATTGTTAATATAACGTAGATTTTTTTCATCAATATATCCTTTAAAAATTTGATCAAGCATTTCTGAAGTAATATTTAAAAAACGCTCATTATCATAAAGTTCAATTAAATGTAAATATGAATGAGCTGTGTCTTTTACTAATATAACACCATTCCATTCTTCAATGCCTTTACCAAAACCTAAATCATTAGAAATACGATTAGGTATTAATAAATGATGATATGATAAAGCAGATTTTTTATCGAAATTATACCCCATAAAATCATATCCTAATTCTAATAATTTAAATTTTTTTATCATTAAACCTATTCTTGTGTTCATATTTACCTCAAAATATATTTTTTATTATACTTCAATTATTAAGAATGTAAATATTTTTGAATTATTTTTTTAAATTACTTGTCAAGTCACAATATTTTATCATTTCATCTACTAATTCTTTTTTGCTATTATCAATTATATAATGAGCAAATTCTCTAAAAGGCCCATTATTTTCCACTAAAGCCAAGAAATTATTAACATCAAAATTATTAAGCAATTCTCTTTGCCTTTTTAAAGATAATTTATCTCCTCTTTTAGGATGAATTTCATAAACATATTGGGTCTCTTTTCCCTCTAAAATACTTTCTTTTTCTAAATTACTTGTATAAGCCATTAAATCAACACAATAAATATAATCTAATATAAAAAACAAATCTTCAAAAGTGTATGGTAACTTATATCTCTCTTTAACAATATTATATCTTTGTTCTAGGTCTTTTAAGCCTTCATTATATAAAAAATTAATAGTAATAAAATAATCTTTTGATACTCCCATAATAATAGCTAATTTAGTAAGTAAATTATCATACATTTCATAATTATGTAATCTTGATATAACCGTTCCATTACTTAGCATTCTTAACTTGTCTGATGGAATCATCCGTTCTTTAAATTCTATTTGATGTATTTCACAATAAACTTTTTCGGCCATATACTGAGTTTCTGCTTCCATTACTAATCTTCCTACATTACTCTCTTGATTTATTCCTACTTCATTATTTTTTCTATTACTTTGTGTAGCGTGATGTAATTCGTGATAAACTGTTATTTCCCTTAAAGGCTCTTCTAAATTATCTCTAATATAGATAACCTTATTAATTGGTTCTCTTAAACCTTTAACATCATTTCCGTGAGCTAAAGAAACAAAATGATTTTCACCATAATATTCTATTTTTTGAGCAAAAAATAAAGCATTATCTATTAAATCATCTAAAGAAACATTTTTAGGTATTAAATTATCTTTAACTAAAACATAAAAATAATTGGTAAAATAAATTAAAGTATCTTCAGCAATTTTATTATTTTTTTGCCTAATTAAATTTTTAATTTGCTCATACATTTTATTCACCTAACTAATAATTATTATATCACAAGGACTTTTTCTAACAAAGTATTCTTAATATCATCAGTAAGAAGGTTTATTGAAAATGTTTTACTTCCAATATGATTAATAGAGGTACCACAGTGATAAATTATTTTCTTATCAATTATAAAATATCGATCGTGATAATCTTCATTATACTTTATCTT
>CANQKO010000036.1 GCA_947624505.1 uncultured Bacilli bacterium
CTGAAGATATATTTTATCATATTGAATTGTAACATTTTAAAAAAATCTTTATGTAACATTTTAAAAAAGGTTTAACACAATATTATTTGCCCTTTAAAAAAAAGATAATTTATGATATTATTAATTAGGTGTTTTAAATGCAAGAAGAAAAAATTAGAAATTTTTCAATTATTGCTCACATCGATCACGGGAAAAGTACAATATGTGATAGAATATTAGAACTTACGGGAGCAGTATCTAAAAGAGAAATGAAAAATCAACTTTTAGATAGTATGGATATTGAAAGAGAAAGAGGTATAACAATTAAACTTAATACCGTTAAATTAAATTATAAAGGTTATACCTTAAATTTAATTGATACCCCAGGACATGTCGATTTTTCTTATGAAGTTAGTCGAAGTTTAGCTGCTTGTGAAGGGGCTATATTAGTTGTTGATGCTGCCCAAGGAATTGAAGCCCAAACTCTTGCTAATTTATACTTAGCAATGAATCAAGATTTAAAAATTATACCTGTTATTAATAAAATTGATTTACCTAATGCAGATGTGGCAAAAGTAAAAAAAGAATTAATGAATGTTTTAGGTTTTAGGGAAGATGAGATTATTCTAACAAGTGGTAAAACAGGGGTGGGAATAGAAGAACTCCTTGATGCTGTGATAGAAAGAATACCCCAACCAAAAATTAATCTCAATAATAATACAAGAGCCTTAATTTATGATTCATATTTTGATAGTTATAAAGGGGTAGTTTTACTAATCAAAGTTGTTGATGGAAAAATTCAAGTTAAAGATAAAATCAAAATGATGGCATCTGGTAAAGTATTTGAAGTAACTGAACTAGGAGTAAAAACCCCCAAAGAAGAATTAATAGATAGTTTAAAAAGTGGCGAAGTTGGTTTTTTAGCGGGATCTATTAAAGATATAAGTAGTGTAAATGTGGGGGACACAATAACTGTTTTGGGTAATGAGGCAGTTGAACCAATTAAAGGTTATGCCAAAATAAAGCCAATGGTTTATTCAGGTATTTACCCAATTGAAGCCAATAAATATGATTTACTTAAAGATGCTTTAAATAAATTAAAGCTAAATGATGCATCTCTTACTTTTGAACCCGTTACTAGTGAAGCTTTAGGTTTTGGCTTTCATACCGGCTTTTTAGGTTTACTCCATTCCGAAATTATTACGACAAGATTAGAAAGAGAATTTAATTTAGATATTATTGTCACAAGTCCAACTGTCTTATATAAAGCTTATCTTACCGATGGCAGCATTATTACGGTTGATAGTCCAAGTAAAATGCCTTTAAGAGAAAAAATTAGTAAAATAGAAGAGCCATATATTTATACTAATATTATTGCCCCATCTAATTATGTGGGAGCGATTATGGAATTATGTCAAGATAAAAGAGGAGTATATAAAACCATTGATTATATTAATGAAGAACGCGTTAATATTCATTATGAAATGCCTTTAGGGGAAATAGTTTATGATTTTTATGATAAGCTTAAAAGTAGGACAAATGGTTATGCTTCATTTGACTATGACCAAATCGGCTATAAAGAAAGTGCCTTAGTTAAGATGGATATTTTACTAAATGGTGACAAGGTTGATGCTTTATCCTTGATTATTCATAAGGATGATGCTTATAATAAAGGTAGAAGTATTACCAAAAAACTTAGAAGTGTAATACCAAGGCAAATGTTTCAAGTTAGTATCCAAGCCGCAGTTGGCTCAAAAATAATTGCGAGAGAAGATATCTCTGCAATGCGTAAAAACGTGCTTGCCAAATGTTATGGTGGCGATATAACCAGAAAGAAAAAATTACTTGAGGCTCAAAAAGAAGGAAAGAAAAGAATGAAAATGGTAGGTAAAGTTGAAGTACCTAGTGAAGCATTTTTGAGTATTTTAGGAGGTAGTGAAGATGAAAGGTAATTTTAATATCCAAGAAGAAGTTAATATAGAAACAAAAAGAGTGGTGGAAACATTTTTAAATGAAGATTTAACCATTATTGAACTTGCATCTAAATGTCATATGACTATTAATAAAACTCTTTCGCGATTGAGAAATTCATATGGTATTAGTTTATTATACCCTAGTAATTCTTTTGATATAATACAAAAAATTAAAGAAAAAATGGCTTTAATGGAAAAAAAGAAGGTAAGTGGTAATTTTCTAAATTTAAATGTTTTTTATAAAGACCCTCAAAATCAAAAGAAAATATTAATTCATTTAGCGTTAACTTTTCGAGCTAAATCCCAATTAATTAAAGATTTGTTTAATGTTAATTTAAGAGATCTTATGGGTGAAGAAGATTATAATTTCTATAATATATCTTTTCTTTATTTAGAAAATTTTGATGATAAAGATCAAGAGGTTGCTAAAAAACAAATATTAGATTTTTATAATAATTTTTTAGCATCTGCCAAGAGTCGAGATACCGATAAAATTAAAGGTGTTTTAAGACAAATTACCGATTATAAAGCTAGTGAACTACAAAAAAATCATATTATAGGTAGTCCTTATACAGAAGATGAATATTTAACATTATTAAATTATCAATTGAAATATAGTTTAACAAATGCAGGGATGAATAGATTATTTAGCATTGATGAAGATCATTATAAAAGAAAAATACAAGGAATTTTAGAAAAAGAAGAATATAGCGAATTAAGAAGACGTTTTGAACATTTACAAGATTTTAATTCTTTCTACTATATTCAAAGTCGTCGTCATGCTTAGTGTTTATATTCATATTCCTTTTTGCAAATCTATTTGTTCTTATTGTGATTTCTGTAAAGTCTTATATAATAAAGAATGGGTTGTTAATTATTTAAAATGTCTTAAAAAAGAAATTATGGAAAGATATATGGGGGAAGATATTAAAACAATCTATATTGGGGGTGGTACACCAAGTGCCTTGTCTTTAAAAGAGATTGAATATCTTCTTAATTTAACTAATCTTTTTAAAAAAAATAACTTAGAGGAGTTTACTTTTGAATGTAATATTGAAGATATAAATGAAGAGTTACTTTTATTATTAAAAAAATATAATGTTACAAGACTTTCGATTGGAATTGAATCTTTTGATGAAGAAAATTTATTATTAATGAAAAGATATACGACTTATAATGATGCTTATAAAAAAATTAATTTAGCTCGTTCTCTTGGCTTTAATAATATTAATCTAGATTTAATTTATGCTTTACCAAAAGAAAAATTTACGGTTTTAAAAAAAGATTTAAAATTACTTCTAAAACTTAATCCTGAACATATCTCAACTTATAGTTTAATTATTGAAGATAATACTTATTTAAGTTATAAAAAATGTGAAAATATTAATGATGTTGAAGATAGTAAAATGTATGAGTATATTTGTAAGACTTTAGAGAAAAAAGGTTATCTTCATTATGAAGTTAGTAATTTTGCGAAAATGGGGTTTGCATCAAAACATAATTTAGTATATTGGCATAATGAAGAATATTATGGCTTTGGTTGTGGGGCATCAGGTTATATTGCTGGAGTTAGATATGATAATACCAGAAGTTTATCTAAATATTTAAAGGGTGAATATAAAAGTAGTGATATCTTACTTTCTAATGATGATATTAGAGATTATGAGATTATTTTAGGTTTAAGACTATTAAAAGGAATTAATACTAAAGAGTTTATGAAAAAATACAATGTTAGTATTGAAACTGTTTACCCAATTAAACCTTTATTAAAAAGTCGGGAATTAATTTTAAAAGATGATTATCTTTTTATTAATCCAAAATACATTTATGTAATGAATGAAATTTTATTGAAATTAGTATAATTTCAATATTTTTTTGCCAAAATAATAATGATGATTAATTATGTTAGAAGATATAAAAATATTAAATGGCACTCTTGATTTAGCTTATAATGAATATATTTATGAATATACAGTGGAAGTAGATTCCGATACTCCCAAATTAGATATTTTTTATGAATGCGAAGATGGTACTTATATTGAAATATTAAACAACGATTTAAAAGAAGTTAATAATGTCGTTTATTTAAAGGCGAGCAAAGATGGGGAAGAGAAGACTTATACATTTTATGTTCATAAAAATATTGAAAGTATTACAAGTGGTATAGATTTATATAAAGAAAGTTTAGAAGTAGAAAGTGAAGAATTTGCTTTATATAAAGTACAAATATTAGGTATAAGTATTTTTTTAATTATTGTGATTATTTTTAGTTTATTCTTTAAAAGAAAAACGTTATAATTACATCGAGGTGTAATTATGCAAGTTGTAGGAACAATGTTTTTTAAAAGATTATAAATTATTAATTGATAAACCAAGAAAAAGAAATACTTATCAAATGATTGGTGGGAGAGTTGAAGAAGGGGAGACTTCTTTAGAAGCAACGATTAGAGAATGTAAAGAAGAATTAGGGGATAAAGCTATCTTTGATGCAACAAGATTAAAACAAGTAATGAATTTTGAAGAAATAGCCACAAGTGATAATAAAACAAAAATAGATTTCTATGTTTTCATTTATGAAGGCTTATTAGAAGGTAGTTTAACTACTAGTGAAGAAATTGAAGCATTTTTATGGTATGATGGCACCGCCAAAGTTCCATTATCGAATACTTTAAAAAATGAAGTAATACCTTATTGTCAAGAGGAAAAATTAATTAAGGAATTATAATAAATTTTTTTTAACCTTCTAAAATCTTGATTTTCTAATGAAAATATGTATAATATAAAAGGCGAAAGAAAGATAAATTATGAATAAAGCAATATTAAAACTCATTAAGTTTATTAAAGATGGTAATACTGAAACAAATAAAAGAGTCTATCTTATAGATTCTTTAGGTATTAAAAGTAGGGAATATAATCAAATTAAAAAAGAATTTTTAGAAACAGTTAAAGAAAGGTTATATTTTATTGAATACTTAGAAAGATCTGTGGAAGATGAGTATGAAGTTTTTGTTAATTTTGAAGAACTTAGTTATTTATTTCAAGAAATGCCCCTTAAAATAAAAGAAAAATTTGAAATTATCATTTATATAATTAAAAAGAATCTTGATATTGGCATTCTTTCCCCTAATAACTTTTACTTTAATAAAGAAGTTTTTATGAAACATCGTTATAAAAGTGCTCCTTTAGAAGAAATAATGGCTTTTATTAATACTTATCCTTTTGATAAATCTGAAGAAGAACTTCATTTAAGTACTAAAGAAAAAGCCATTTATGATGAATTAAAAGAAGTATCTTCTGCGTCATTTAAATATATAGATTCCATTACTTTTGGCCATTTTTTGATAAATAAGTATTTTTTAAGTAAAATACCTAATATTACCGCAAAAGATGTTAAATTAACTGTGCAAGGATTTAAAAAATGTGGTTTAAGTGAAAGTGTTGTTAATGAACTAGCTATCTATTTAAGTAGTATAATAAGTAAAGGGAAAACTGAACCGATGGTAGTAAATAAAACAAGTATTAATGTAAAACCAATGTTAAGTAATAAAGAATTAAAAATGCTAAATAGAGAATTATCTTATTATTATGATTTTGATCACAATAAAGTCATAAGGGCTATTTCTTTAGATGAAGAAATGCATATAATAAATATTATGCAAAGATTAGGCTTTAAAAGAGAAGTAATGGTAGATATCTTAAATAAATTTAAAAATATAAGTAATATAGATCCCTTTGTTTTATATGTAAGATTATACGATAAATATAAAAATACTAGAGGAAGTGAAGAAGTATTACTAGAATTAGAAGGATATTTTCAAAATATGTTTATATGTGATGAAGAAGAATATGTCATTAATAAAATGTGTTTTATCGATACATTTAATAAATTATTAAGTTTAACAGATGATGATTATGAATATGAATTTAATTATGCTAAATCATTAAAAAGATAATAAAATTAAGATCACCTAAATATTATTTAATGGGTGATTTTTATTTATAAATTAATTAAACATCGGGGTATTCATAATGATAAAGTAAAAGAGAATACTTATGATGCCATTAGACTTGCTTTATTAGATAATAATTATATTGGTTGTGAATTTGATGTAAGAGAAACATTAGATAATGAGTTTATTATTAATCACGACCCTTTTTATAATGGTAAAAGTATAAGTAATTTAAATTATCAAGAATTACCTAAATATATACCTAAATTAAACGATATCTTAAAAATAAATACTAATAAAATATTTTTAATTGAAATTAAAAATATTAGTAGTTTTAATAAATTTATTAATTTATTAAAAAAGTATAAAAATAAAAATATATATGTAATGAGTTTTTCTAATAAATTAATTAATAAAATTAATGTGCAAGATAAAACTTATAAAGTAGGTATTTTAAATTATATTTTAAATTCATCAGATAATAAAAATTATGATTTTGTAGCGATATTAAATAGTTTACTTAATGATGAAGTTATTAATACATTAAGTAATAAAGAAATATTTTCTTATGGTTTACTTGAAAAACATCAATATAAAAATGTTTATTATATAACTGATAATTAACTATTTATACCTTGTTAATTTTTTAATTTGTTCTTTATCATAATCTAACAATCTAGGATTAAATCTTAATATTTCATTATGATAATTATTAAACATATAGGTTTTTGTTATTCTCTCTACTTCTAAAATATGTTTTTGTAATAGGGGATCTAACATTGTTCTATATACTTCTTCGATGCTTTTCTTATCATTATAATAATTATAAATAGAGGCAAAATCTTTAACAGATAATAGACCATTCATTGATAATAAATAAAGTAAAGTTTGATAATCTTTACTAGAAAGAGGAGTATTAATACTATTTTTAATATGATTTATAATATATTCTTTTTCTAATTCTTCTAAAACAGTATCAAGCATATATTTAATGAAATAGGTTATATTACCATATTTTTTAGCTTCAACAATTACTTTATCATAAGTACTTCCTTTAAAGACAATTCCTCGATTAAAGATAATATAAGAATAAGCTTTTTTATTTAATAAATACCACATTGCTAGAGTTCTACTAGTTCTTCCATTAACATCAAAATATGGATGAATATAAACAAAGTAAAAGTGAAGTATTTGGCTTTTAATATATTCATCAGTCGCACTAGCGTTACCATAAACATAATTATTTAAAAATGAAAAATATTTATCCATAAATTCATCAATTTTGGTATATTCAATTCCTTCATCAGGAGTTCTATCAAGAAGACCAGATAATAAAATATAAACTCTATCTTCTCGGTAATATTTACCCATTCTTTGTAAATCACTTTCGGAAAGTAAACCTTTAGATAAAATATTATATAATTCTTTTAAACCATCTTTGTTAATATCTTGATGGTTTAATAAATAGTTATAGCCTTTATATAGATTTAGAATTCTTCTTTTTTGCATTTTATTTGAAGGTACTTTTTCATTATTAATAAGATCTATTACAGTGGAAACATCATCTTTATATCCTTCAACTTGGTTATTAGCTTTTAATTCATAGGAAAACATAACACCGGTGGCAGTGTCCAAAGTGTTAAATTCAGGATTATTTTCTTGAAAAATTTCTAAGTCTTCTTTGGCTTCTTTTATTCTATCTTCCTCAATTTTTAACTTAATACCATTTTTAAATGTTAGTGGTAATTCCATTATTATCCCCCTTAAACTTCCAAGTATTATACCACTTTTTATGATAAATGCAATTATATTAGAAAAATTTAAAAAATATTCATTCTGTCCTCACACTTTGAAATAAACTTGTGTTAATATAAATATTGGAAGACTTTAGTTTGAGTGCTTGCTCCGAAGGGAGTGGTTATTATGAGTAAAAAAGATTGTTTAATTTTACTACTTATAATAATAATTTATTTATTAATAACCATTATTTTACATCTAGTTTAATTTAATAAAATAAAAAAAGGCACTCAATCAGAATGATTGTAGTGCTTATTTAAAAATACAAAAATTTTTAGCAAGTACTCAAACACTCTAAAATAAAGTACTTCCTTTTTTATTTTATGTCAATTTCTTTGACATATTCAATATAGCATATTTTGATCTTTTTTTCAAGAATGGTTCTTATCTTTTTATACTTTCTTCATTATTGTTAGCTATTGTAACAGTGATTTTGTCATTTTCAAAAGCAGCTCGTAAAACTTCTTCTATATCATTGCTATCCATTAATAAATAACTATGGTTATTAAATTCTACTTCAGAGTGTAATGATTTAACATAGGTTGTTAAAATTGGTATTATTTCTGCATTTGTAGAGAACTTTCCTTCTTTAACTTGTTTTATCAACATCTTAGAGAAACAAAATATTAAAAATCTATTAACATATCTTAAACAATTACTCATCATTTTTTTCAAATAATGCTAATTTTTTATCACCCATATGCTGAATTAAAAAATCGTTATTAGATATAAATTTCATTACTTCATCTTCGCTTATATACTAACTTAATTCATCAATTAATCCTTTTAAGTTAGCATTTAAATAAAGACTTTGCATTTTTTCTCTGCCAACAATTTGCTCTAATCTTTCAGCGACAAAAGCTTCATATTGATAGGCTATGGAAGATAAGTTTAAAGATGGGAAATATCTATTGGTTAATAATTCTGTATATCCTTCATTAATTTCTCTACCTAAATTAGTTTTAAAATCAGTTTGATGAAAGCCGGAATATTTTTTCTTTTCTTTAACGACAGAACTAGACATATGAAATAATTCGTGATAAATGCCAATATCGGCAACATTTTCTGAAACACTAACTGCATTTTTTTCTACATCATAATTTCCCGAAGTACGAGCTTTTAGAATAAAATTTATCACTTTAAAATCTTTTATCTTTGTTTCTAAACCATTGATATTATTATAAAAATTTACTAAATCGGTTGGCGGAAAATTTTAAATCATAACATCAGCAAAATTTAAAATATGTTCTCCATATATTTGGGCAGCAACTCTTTCAGTATCGACTTCGCTATGTTCTACCGTTAGTTCAGGAGGTAAAAATACTTTAGAAATTTTTGGGGGTTTATAATCACTATGAAGAGAATAGGTGGTTAAAGTTCTACTTGTAATGTAATAAACAATTATTGGTTGAACTATCCTTAATACTTCTAAATAATCAATTTGTTTTAATTGCATCATAATATCTTGCATAATAAAATTTTCTTTACTATTCATTATTTTTAATTCCCCCTTATTAAAGAATTTCTAATTCTTCGATCGATTTCGTTCCATTCTTCATCAGTTGTAATAGCATCTAGTTTAGAATTATCATTTGGGTAGTATATAGCAGCATAAATATTTAAATTTTCATTTTCATCAAATGTATTATCAGTGTAAACTAGATAATTCTTTTGGGTTTTTGTCCATTTAAAAGCAATTAAAATTTCATATTCTTTTTCTTGACCATTTTCATCAACTAATTTTAAGATCTTTTTATTATCCATTTTTACCTCTCTCTATAATAAAATTATAGCACAGATTAAAATTATTTAATATATTATATCTTGTTTAATTTAATAAGGCACTCAATCAAAATGATTGAAGTGCTTATTTAAAAAGAAAATTTTTAGCAAGTACTCCTAACTTTGACACTTTGTGATAAATATATTTTATAAACCTAGGTAGAACCTAGTATTTTATTTTTTTACTATTGCGTATGTGACACGTATGTGTTAAAATATAATTGGGAGTGATAATATGAGATTAAGCATTACAAAAACTAAAAGTAATACTACTTA
>CANQKO010000037.1 GCA_947624505.1 uncultured Bacilli bacterium
CCGTTAAGCCATATTCAGATATTTTTAAAAAAATGAAGGACAGCAGCGATACTTATTGTGTAACATTTTACAATAGGTTATCTGATGCTGTGAAAAACTTAAGGGACGCGATAAATGTCGAATCGGAACATGATGCAGGTGTTTGTGTGAAAAACGTATTTGGCGATGATTTCATTGTACCTCCTAAAAATGTGTCATCCGCATCGACGTTTAGTAAAAAGGAGCATGGATTTGGGAGAGAGAGAAATTGTATTGAACATATTAAGTAAATATTCTGAGATATCTGTTATTCCAACTGAATCCGATAAAGTATTGTTCACTCTTTTTAATAGAAAGTATTACTGTATCTATCCATTAAAAGAGGAGCAAACAGGTCGGGTTTGTTTTCTTGTGAACAGCGATGAACAATATGACTATCCGCATATTTTAGACAATTCAGATGGATACAGTTATATTTGTCTTTATGAGGATGATAATATGATTCATTTTCTGCAGACTTATGAAGAAAAAGTAGTAGATGCTGTTGAAAGATTAATCGTTTTACTATCTTTATCTTCAATAGAAGAGGAACTGGAGTTTCAAAAGGAATTCCTGTATTATTGGAATAATGAAGCAACAAATAGGCACTCAATCTATCTTTTTATAAAGCAAAATAGAGTATTTCAAAAAATGAATATATACAATAAGTATATATCTGGTAATTTAGTTGCGTGGAATGTTATATCTGATGGAATACGACTTAATCAGACAACGATAAATAAAAAGCAATGGGATTTCTGCCCAGCTGTAGATGCATTTTATATTCCTATTACTGATAACCGAAGAATACTTCCACCAACCCATAACAAGACATGGTCTAAGGATGATATTTTGAAAATAATATATGGCAAGGATTTTAGTCGAATCAGCCATGATACTTATATAAAGCTTAAACAAACATTTGTTAAACATATGTACGCACTACTTGTTTTTGAAATGATTATTGAAGAAACTAGTGTTAATTTTTCTGTATTTGTTACATTTCGCAACAAAGCGAAAGATACATTGCTGAATAAATTAACAAATGATATTAGTAAAGTAGAAATTTATAATAGTCAAAGACTAGATTATTATTATTTATGCAGACAAATTGGAAATGATACCTCACTGCTTAATAAGACAGTGCTACTTATTGGGGCTGGCTCCCTTGGCAGTTATGTAGGCAAAGAGCTTGTCAAAGCCGGCATAAAAAATTTATCAGTATATGATTCTGATAAGCTATCTTATGAAAATGTTTTAAGACATGACACTTGCTGTTTATTTGTTGGACAAGCAAAGGTCGATGCTTTAAAAGTGGAACTCGAATATATACATCCCGAGATCTTAGTTAAAGCAATAAATGAAAATATTGATGAGGATAGTTTGCTAAAGGAACTTTGTAATGTAGACATCGTTATCTTTACTGTTGGAAGCAGCGATGTGCAGCTAAAATTAAACAGAATTTTGAAACAAACACATCACTCCCCTTTAGTAATATATGCTTGGCTTGAAGCCGGTGGTTCTGATAGTCATATTTTGGTAATTGACTATAAAAAGCCGGGATGTTTTGAGTGTTTATTCACAAATGCTATGGGTGAATTGGTTAATAACAAAGCCAATAATGTATCTGACGAGCACCTGCAAACTAATATAATTCGCAATGGCTGCGGTGCAACAAGGGTGGCTTATGGAAATACTATATTGCTGAGAACGACAGCGGTTTTATTGGAAACTGTAAAAAAGATATTTGATGGAGAATTTGAAACCAATGCATTAATAGATATAAATTTACAAGAGGTATGCGATAGGGGAACCGATTTTATTGAGGGGAAGTGTCAGTGTTGTGGCAATAGAAATGACAGCCATTTGTAAAAAAATGATGCTTCCCAACGGAAAGGTTGTAGATATATTATCTGAAGTATTTGATGAAATAAGAAAATGGTTGCAGGATGATACTACAAAACCGGAAGCCGGTGGATATATTTCAGGATATCAGGATAATAAAACAGGCAATATTACATTAGAAAGTATTTCTACCCCATATAGCATGGATAAAAGAAACAGATGTTTCTTTGGTATGAAAGATCCAAGGCATAAATTATTTTTATTAAAAAAAAGAATTGACAAGAGCTTTTATATGGGCGTTTGGCACACTCACCCTCAGACAGTTCCAATACCGTCATCAATAGATTGGGCAGATTGGTATGGTGCATTAAATGTTGATAAAACGGCCTGTGAATACATGTTTTTTATAATAGCAGGGACAGATAAGGCAAGGATATGGGTTGGAGACTATAAGTCAAATAAAATTACGGAAATATTTGAATGCGACAAAAAGAATGGACTATATATTAAGAATTCGGAGGAACAAGATAAATGAATGAAAAGAAATTAAAAAGACCATCAATCCCAAGAGCGGTTGAGCGAGAATTATGGTTGAAAGCCGGTGGACGCTGTGAGTTTAGAGGTTGTAATAAGTATTTATATAAGGACGGGGTCACTCAACAGCCCAAAAATCTGGCTAATATTGCACATATTGTAAGTTGGACTCCAATAGGACCGCGGGGTAATGAACATTCGCGAGAACTGGCAACAGATATTTCAAACTTGATGCTTCTTTGCTCTGATCATAATAATTATATAGATGACAGCAACTATGTGGATACATATACAGTTGAACTGCTTCACGAGTTTAAACAGGAACACGAAAATCGTATCTATCAGGTTACTGGTATGGGGCAGGATTATGGTGTAAGAATAATTAAGCTGTATAGCAAAATCCAGGGTCAAATGCCTAATATTAATGATAGAAGTATTAGTGAGGCCATTATGCCGTATTATCCATTAGAAAGAACGCTTAATATGGATTTGACTAAAGTAGAGTCTTATGAGTATGCACAACGAATAATTAATCAAATTGTGGATTTGCACATATTATCCGATTCTAAGGAAGAAAGTTATTGCATATTTATTATGGCTAAAATCCCTTATTCTTGCTATTTGGGTTATGTATTGGGTAATAAAGTTAAAGCGGATACATTTCAATTTTTTCGTGATACACAGGACTGGAAATGGAGAAATGGTAACTTTGGTCATTTTCAATGTATCTCTCCCGTGTCAGATGACAAACAAAATCAAGTGAATTTATTAATTGAAGTGAGCGGTAATATTAATAAAGATTATATCCCTCAACATACTACTTATAGTATTAGAGCGGAGCATCCGAGCTTTTCATTTTTGCAAAGTAAGGAGCAAGTTGTGGAATTCAGACTTAAATATAGGGAAGTTTTAGATAATATACGTGATACTCACGGAGAAGATGTTATTATTAATTTATTTATAGCCGCACCAAACCCAATAACATTTGAATTAGGCAGGGTGATTATGAAAAATCTGGATCCGACAATTCAAATATTTGATAAAGTTGATAATGATTTAAAGTATGCTCTAATCGGATATCTGCATGAAAGGATAAGAGAATAATTTGTTGATACATATAACAACAAACATATCGAACATTCATTTTCGGGCAGAAATTGCAATTTCTGCCCGAAATTACACTGTATCATCAATGCATTTTCTATCCAGTGCGCCTAGAGAAATCTTGTCAATAAACTCTTGACTTGGTCGGCGGCATAATTCTTTATCCTTATAGAGTTCAGTACAAATAACTCTATATTCACTCAACCACATAACTAGTTTTGTGATTTTTATTGGGATGCAATTTTTTTAGCGTATGTTTATACTCGTCTATCCCATTTCTTATAGTTGTATAAACAGATTTTATATTTTTGAAATCTTTTACTACTTTATAATAATTCCTTAAACTTGCTATTTCTTGATTTTGTTTACTATAGTAGTCTAAAGATTTTTTATAACTACTGCATAGATATTCATAAATTTGTACAAAACAATACATATTGTTTAATGGAAGTTTATCATTATCGTTCACAATCACATCGTTAATAGTGTTTAAAATCTCACTACTATTAGATGTGTCAATACTATTTTTAATATTCACAAAGTTATAGAAATTACCAATATATTTCTTAATACCTATTAGTACATCGTATTTTTTTTCAAATTCTTCCATAGATGAGTTAATGAATTTATTAAATTCATTAAGTTTCCAGTCTTCTCTATACATTATAAGACAGACAACGGCAAATCTCATAATGTGCTCATCTTTACACAATTCAGATGATGTAAAGTTAGTACTACACAACATTTTGAATAAATATTCTTTCTGAGACATTTTTAACAATAAAATCATCTGTAAGTCAGCATGTGCCTCCTTGAACACAGACCTAATTATTTCGATTGAGTCATATGTTACATTATATATATCTTTATTAATAAAATTTAAATATGCAATATATTCATAATTATCATTTGAATTTTTAGACAAATAATTTCGTATTATGTCTTGAATCTTCACACTTCCAGATATAATATCGAATACAGCTCTATTAAGCTCAATAAAATCAAAAGAAGTTGCTATTTTAGTATCTTCTATTTTGTACATTATTTGTTCTCTGATATTATCTATTAACTTATAAGTATTTGAAGAACTAATGTTAAGTTCAAGTCCGATATCCAAAATTGAACAGATTAAGCAATTTATATACTTTTCCATGCGGACATCTCTATCTCGCTGAAAGTCACCAGCAAAATGTGCTGTTTCATGAACCATTGTTGATATTACCATAGAAGGATTATAGAAGAATGCCTCATTTATTGATACTACAAATAGTCTATCTTTAGGGTCTGTTTTTTTATCTGAAATAGTTTTTACAATCATTTCCGAGGAAAAGTTAGGTGTAAATATAAATGAATATTCAGACTCACTGGGATTTTTTGTGATCTTAATGATTTTATACACAATAGCAGTATAAAATGCCATGAATTTAGGAGGTATATCATAGAATATGGCATTAAATGCAGTTGCCTGTATAAAACTTCTTTCAGAGTGCATTGCGCTGTTTGCTAAAGATGTCAGCCCACTAAAGTATTCATTGAAAACATTTATAAAACTATCACTAATTCTATTATCATCAACTGTATATTTATTTGACAAATATTCAACAAATCGATAAAATGATTCATATATACAAATTACAAAATCGTCTGCAAATCCGTTTTTTACAATACTATTAATTGAATTTTCAACTTCTCGTATAGGCCAATAAAATAAAGGATTAGATTTTCCTATTTTTTCATAGAAATCATCAATTAGATTTTTTAAATTGTTCGTTTGAATTCTAAATTTAGAAAAAGCCCTGTCACTATATTCCGTTTTATATTCACTTCCGACAAAAACTTCAAATGTCGAAAAAGTTAAATTACTTGTTCTACGGGTATATTTATCTATAAAATATTCTATATTGAGTAACCAATCTAATGTAGCATTGTTGTTTACAATAGAAAAATCATGACGTCCCAATTGATTTATTTTCACACCGTCATTTAAATTGTGATCTACTAATTCTTTTACGAACTTATTTAATTGGCCATAATCCAAAACCCCTAAATTAAATTTCGCAAAAAATATATCGGTCTTTTTTGATTCTGAATCCACCAGAGTATTTAGTTCATATTCCTTTATCTCGCATTGCTTAATCTTTCTAAACCAATCTACTAAAGAGGTACGACATATTGCCAACATGCTAAATGAGTCCTTGATATATTTAGTTTCAGTACTATCGTAATTAAGAGTATTAATTCTATTTAAATAATCATTAATACTATTTCCTTTGCAAAAAATTATGATATCGCTATAATCAAATGTAAAATAATATAAATATTTTGCGCCCTGGTAGACAGAGTCTATTCTATCTAAAACAGAATTAATATCAACATTATTAGCACTGGTAGAATCCGCAATATGTAACATTGATACAAACAAAAGATTCGCATTGGGGTGGTGCGTTGCCCAAAAATCATTTATATATTTTTCATCGTCATCACTAAATACAAGTATACTTTGACTAGAACATATATCTTGGAGTTTATTATTTGACTTGCCAGTATTCATTGTTTCTTTCATATTATTATATGACGATTGTAAAATGTTATTTCCCTCAGGGAGAATTTTCTTGACACCTATAATATCATAATGTCCCATTGTATAATAGTAGTTACAATTACATTCTTGTTTGGGAAGTATCTTTGTAAACGAAATAGTTTTGGGGATATGAAGTTTATATAATCTAACAATTCGTACATCCATTTTATTGCCTCCTTAATAAAATGCACCCTAAAAAGTTTTTAGGGTGCGTCTAGAATTATTTATAGATTTTCAAAGTATATAAATGATTAGTATAACCTTGGTTTGAGCCAGTCATATTTCGATCATATTGTACTTTACGTATCAAAAATGAATTAGGATCTTCGACACATGACATTTCTTTAACAGTTTCTCTGCTCTCTTTTTGGCTTTGTGCATGACATAAAGCATTAATTTGTTTTTTTGTTAATATGTCTGGCTTATGCATCTAATATTATTCCTTTCCTTTAGGGATTTGTGGTTATTCTGCAATTTAGGAAATGTTAATACACTCACCAAACAAAACTCCACCTATAAGTATTATACAGTATATGATATTAATTTGCAATTGTATTTAATGCCAATTTTTTTATGTACTTTCTCTTTGCAATTATGCATTATGCATAATATGTGTGGTTTTTTTCTATTAATTCACATTTTTCAGAATACTGAAAATCAATTCCTCCATCTTCGGATATTATAACAGCTAGAGGATTACCAATATAAGAATGAACGGCAGTGATTGCCGAGTTATACCTTGCTCCACGCTCCATAGTTCCACTTACTTGTGATTCGCCATCACATATACCTCCAAAGCCATAGCATTGACCACTATTATCTAAAAATATTGCTCCATCAATATCACAAAACTGAGCTATTAATTTTTTTGAATTAACTGGCTTTGCAAGTTTATATATTCGTTTCCTTTTATGTAAGTCATTAACAACGTGCTGAACCGAGGTTCTATCTGGGAACACAAAAACTAAAGCCCCATGACGGCAATTATTTAAAATCGTTAAAATAACAGTCTCTACTTTTGGGTTGAGCTTATATATATTCAAATCTATTTGAATCACCTTAAAACTATGCTCATCATACTTGCAAGAAAGTTTTAGACCATTATATAATGACCAACTCCCATTATTTATAACCACTCTATAATCATATTCCGCAGGATCTTTAGGTAATTCTGCGATTCCTATTATATGCGATGTATGTTTATCAAATACAAGACAGTATCGCTTGCCTTTTTTATTGAGTAATTCAAGTAATTTACGGACTTGCCGAATACTACATCTATTTATTTCAATGTCGCAAAACTCAGTGATTTTAGAAATCTTATGATCATTTTTCATAAACACCAAATTAAAATCATTACAATTTCTCTTTTCATATTTTTCATCTGACAATGTTGATAACAAATCAATATTAACTGAAAGTTTGAGCCATAAATATGCTTTAAGATCACTTGTTGCTTTGCTGTATGCCTGTTTTACAATTATATTTGATAAATCTGCTACTTCATATTCATCTAAAAAATAAAACAATTGCTTTATTACAGACGCACACTCTAAAATTAATGCATTTTCAAATAACTCATAGCAATCTAGTTCTATTACGCCATTGTTTATACTACTCCCTTTAATAATTTTACAATGCAACTGATACCTTTTGGTAATATTAAATTTTAAATAGTCATTACTGTCAAGACTATCATTACCATTATCAATCCATTTAATAGACATTTTGAAAACATTACTTATACAACCAAACTTTTTTCCTTCACCAAAAACAAGATCGCCAAAAAAATTTTCCACACACGTTTTGCCCACATCTTCCCAAAAATCAGCGTTTTCAAGTATTTTAGGGGTAGCTAATAAATAATTTTCTATTCTACACATAATAATTAAACCTCTTTAACATTTTTCAAGTGAAAATGTGCCATATGTTCCTTTGTCGTTATCATTTGCACGAATTCTATTAGTAAAATATGTCCCTTTTAACTGATATTTTTTGCTGGCTATATTTTGTTTACACTCTATCACATTAAAACCAAAATGTTTATCATCATTGACATTTTGATTAAAGTACGAAAAGGACAGTTTCCAACTATCATTTGTGAGAAAGTTCTGAACATCTAAAGCTGCCATACAACTTTTGCTAGTTGATTCATTGAAATAACAGGTTACTTGCATTTTGTTTAAATTTTGACAAATATCCATGGTTATAGCTATATTTACCCCATAGGACGATTGTAGCTTACCGTTCCAACTACCATTAATATTAGGAATACCTATAAACTTGTTAAGTAATTTCCAAAATTTATTATCAAATTTTAATTTCAACCATGCCAACACAAAGAAAAAAGAAACACTAGGGATTAAATTTAATAAATTGATGATATTAATATACTTTTCTAAAACTACGCACATATTTATTATGCGTCCAAATAGAATTTGAATTAATGTATTAATTATAATAGTAAGAACTAAACCTAGAACTGCAATACCAATATATATTGCATTAAGTCTATTTTCTCTTGAATTATTAAGTATAGAATATTTATGCATATGTATCCCCCTTTTTGAATTATATATCATCTGTATATCTATAATTTTAACCCAAGTGTATTTTCATCATTGAAAACAAATTTCCTAACAATACATTATATAACATTTTTTTTAATATGTCAACAAAAAATACAAATTATCACGGCAGAAATGTAAATTTTTACAGCAATATTACTCTCAAAAACTTAATTAATTATTTTTTAGAAATTAAAAATTTTTCAAACATACAAAAATCTGATGGGTTTGCGTGCTATAATGCTTTTGAAAAAACCAAGCTGGCACGTTGTCAATCTGTTAAAGCATATTCTTGTAATGTGCTTTAACAGGCAGACAAGCCTACTATAAGTTATTTATTCCTAAAAAGAAAACACGGAAGATAACGCCGTCGCAGCATAAAAAAGCAGCCGGATACGTTGCGGTATGGACGAGCCATGGATTGAGTGCGCCAAGACACTGCCATACAGCTTCTACCTGTGCAAAAAGCCGCACAGCGAGTTTACGCACATATATGTCAGCCGAGCGGGAAACACCGACAATCGAAACCATCGGCAAATG
>CANQKO010000038.1 GCA_947624505.1 uncultured Bacilli bacterium
TATGGCGGAGCAGGAGAGATTTGAACTCTCGCGACAGTTACCCATCCTACACCCTTAGCAGGGGCGCCTCTTCAGCCTCTTGAGTACTACTCCATACCAAGAATACTTCTATATTTTAACATAGCTTAACCACATAGTCAATTACTAAAATAGCTTAAAGTATTCTTATTGCGCATATATTTTATTTACTAAAATTCATTAGTTATTTTACTTTCCTGTTCATTGATAATTAAACTTTTAGTTGTTAGAAGTAGTGCTGCAATGGAAGTAGCGTTACTTACAACTTCTAATAAAACAGAAGTTGGATCTAATACTTCCGTATTTTTAACACTTTCATACTGATCCTTTTTAACATTATATAATATTTCAAAATTGTGTTCTTTTATTTTGGCAATAACCTCTTCCGTTTTAAGGGCAGCATTATCAAAAATTACTTTTGCGACTTCTCTTAAAGCTTCTTTTAGTAACTTTTCTCCGAGAGTATCATCTAATATGTTACTTACTTTATATAAAGTCAAGCCTCCTCCCACAGCAACCCCATTTTGAGATTCACTTATGGCACCCAAAGCATCTTCAAAGCGCATCACTTTTTCTCTTCTTTCAAGTTTTGTTAAGCCACCAACTAAAATAGTTGCACAACCATTTTCAAACATTGCAAGTCTTTTCCTAATTAAAGAATCATCATCTTCTTTATTAAGTCTATTATTTAATTCAATTATTTTTTCTTTAACATTATTATTAAATTTAAAATTAAATAAAGCATTTTCATTATTTATTAAGGCCATATCAAGGCTACCTAAAGTGCTAATGTTAATATTACTAAAATTATTTACTACTTTAGCACCACTAATGGTTTTTAAATCATCATAAATATCTATCTTATCAAACCCACACCCCGGATTATTTAAAAGAATAATATTTGTATTATTATCAATATTATAATTAATAATATCTTCAATCACATAATTATTATAACTATTAGCAATAATTATTAAATTATCTTTACTAGTTAAAATATAATTAATAATTTCAGAAATACTTTCTATATCATCTAAATGATTATTTATTAGTAAGATTTTCGGATTATTTATTTTCAATTCTTTTTCTTTATTTAAAAAATGAACTGATGCTAAATTGCTTTCGATTAAATAACCTTTTAAATAATTAACTTTAGTTTCATTAGTTAAGTTTTCTTTAATAAAGATAGCATCTTTATTAAGTATTTTTAAATAGACACTACTAACAATATTCCCAATTTCTTCATCATTGCTAGAAATATTGGCGATATTTTGTAATTCCTCTTTGGAAGGAATATGACTACTTTCTAATATACCTTTCTTTACTTTATCTAAAGCTTTAAATAATTCTTCTTTTATTATAATGGGATTATACCCACTACTTACAAGTTCTAAGCCATTATTAAAAAGGCTTTGCAAAATAACTAAAGTCGAAGTTGTTCCATCACCAACATCTTCATTAGTTTTAATTGATGCTTCTTTCGCTAGTTCTAAAATAGTATTAACTACTTCATCATCACTTACAATATTTTCTCCAATGGTAACACCATCATTAGTAATAAAGGGACTAAAAAGAGAATGATCAATAATGGCATTACTTCCCTTAGGTCCTAAGGTACTTTTAACTGTATCACAAAGAATATTAACTGCTTCACTCATTTTTTTAATTAACTCTTCTCCTCTTACAACTTTTTTCATAATTCATCACTCACTTCCAACATATTTTGCCAATATTTTTTGGGCATAAAATTCATTCGACACCGTTCATTTAATCTTTCTTTAATGCCAGTTGTATTATAAAAAGTTTTCCATAAATCGGCAAATAATTCTTCACTTTTATCTAATATTAATTCTTGTAAATTCCACTCTTCTTCTTTTAAAATGTAAAAATCTTTTTTATCATATATACTTATTATTTTCCTTTTAGTATCTTTTATAATCCAATATTCATTTTTAAGTCTTTTTTTAAAATGCCAAGATAATATTTCTAAAACATTATTTTCGGGAGCAACGGAAGCATATAACAAATGATTTTTTAACTCTTTGAAACGGATGAACCCTTTAAGTTTATGAGCTTCATTTCCCACATATTTACTTATTTTTAAAGCTCTATCAACACAATTTAAATTACGCATTTTAGACAAATTATTACCATATTTAAAATAATTTAAGAGATAATAATAAATAATTAGTTCTTTATTTTTATCATTTGATAAAAATACATAATACATAATATGCATATTGTAATCACCAAACTTTTGATTAAAATTATCTAAGGTATAAGTATTCGTAATTTTTAAGGTAATTATATAATCAAATAAACACCCTAAGTAACCTTCCATTTTAATATTACCTGGAACAACTTTATTTTTAAATAAATACATAATTAAATTTAATAAATTTAAAAAATTACCATCATATATATAAACATTATTCATATTAAAACAACCTCAACTGTTCATAATTATTATTACTTGTCATTTTATCTTCTAATATTAGATTACTTTCAATAAAATTTTTACTAAATAATTCTCTATTTAAATTATACTTTCCATTACAAGTAATAAAATAATTTGCTCTTTTCAAAACAACTCCCATTTTCTTTAAATCGGCAAAAGTAAGTGTAAAATATTTTCTTGATTTAATAATTCTTTTTGCCGATGTTACCCCAATACCTGGTACTTTTAGTAAATCATTATAACTAGAGCTCATTACTTCTTTTGGAAATTCATCTAAATGTTTAAGGCTCCAAGAAGCTTTAGGATCAACTAAAATATTAAAATTGGGATTATTTTCATCTAATAAATCAAAAACTTTAAAACCATAATAACGAATTAACCAATCAGCTTGATACAAACGATTTTCTCTTTTTAAAGGCGGCATACTTACACTAGGGAGTAAATTATCTTTATTAACCGGAATATAAGCCGAGTAAAATACTCTTTTTAAATGATAGCCATTATACATACTTTCACTTTTTTGCATAATTTCTAAATCCGTTTCTTTGGTTGCCCCAATAATCATCTGGGTACTTTGTCCAGCTGGAACATAATTTCTACTTCGGTTATCTCTAACATAACCCATAATGGCACTTACCTTACCCATATCTTTATTTGGAGCAAGCATTTTCAAACCCGCTTCAGTTGGTAGTTCAATATTAGCACTCATTCTATCGACTAAACTGCCTAACTTTTTAACATAAATAGGACTTGCTCCCGGAATAGCTTTCGCGTGAATATAGCCCCCAAAATGATATTTATTTCTTAAAAGACTAATCGTTTTAATTAAAAGTTCCATCGTATAATCAGGTGATTTAACAATACCGGAACTTAAAAACAACCCTTCAATATAATTACGGCGATAAAAATTAATCGTTATTTCACATATTTCTTCTGGTGTAAAAATAGCTCTTTTAATATTATTACTTCTTCTATTTAAACAATACTTACAATCAAATATACAAGAGTTAGTTAAAAGAATTTTTAAAAGGGAAATACATCTTCCATCACTAGCAAAAGAATGACAAATGCCAGATATACTTGTATTGCCAATTTCCTTTCCACTTCGTTTGCTCCCACTAGATGAACAAGAAGCATCATATTTAGCACTATCAGCTAATATTTGTAATTTCTCTTTTAAATCCATTTTTATCACCTACGATATAATTATATCAAACATTTTTACGTTTTGCAAACATTTGTTTATTATTTTTATATGTAATTTTTACCAAAAAATTTTATAATGCCTTAAAGATTTGATCATTTTATTGCTAGAATTTTCTTAATTAAAGGCATTATAAAAGAATGATTTTCATCATTCTTCTACTATTCAATTCTTGTATCAATTTTGACAAAGAACCATTTTTTAATTACCTTTAACTTGATTCATTACTTCTTCAGCAAAGTTATCATTTCTTTTTTCCATACCTTCGCCAACTTCATAACGAATCATTTTTATTACTTCCCCACCATTTTTAGCTACGTAATCAGCAACACTTATATCGCCATCTTTAATAAATGGTTGTTCAACTAAACAAATTTCTTTATAGAATTTTTTAATCCGACCATCAACCATTTTTTCGGCAATATCAGCTGGTTTACCTTCATTCATTGCAAGTTCCTTTTGAATTTTCTTTTCATTTTCTAAGACATCACTTGGAACTTCAGCAATATTTAAATATTGTGGTTTCATTGCTGCAGCTTGCATAGATACTTCTTTAGCAACTTCATTATTTGCTCCTTTTAAAACAGTAAGAGCAGCAATTTTTCCACCCATATGTAGGTATGCACCAAAAACTTCATCATCATTTTTTGAAACAATTTCAAATCTTCTTAATGATAATTTTTCACCAATTTTAGCAACATTAGCGATAATATAATCTTTAACTTTACCAAATTCTGTATCAACTTCATTAGCATCATCTAAAGATTTAGCATCACTTTTTAGTAAAGATTTACCAATAACATCAATCATATTAATAAATTCTTGATTTTTAGATACAAAGTCAGTTTCAGAATTAACTTCTAAAATAACGGCTTTATTACCATCAACAAAAATATTAGCTAGCCCTTCAGCAGCAATTCTGCTTTCCTTTTTAGCTGATTTAGCAATACCTTTTTCTCTTAAAAGATTCATTGCTTCATCCATATTGCCATTAGATTCTTCTAAAGCTCTTTTACAATCCATCATTCCTGCTCCAGAAATTTCTCTTAATTCTTTAACCATACTGGCAGTAATTGTCATTATTATTCCTCCCTTTTTTATTTTAAATTACTAATTAATTCTTCTTTTTTCATTGTGCTATAGCCTTTAATACCCGCATCTTTAGCCATTTCTTTTAATTCAGCTAAAGTTTTAGCACTTAAATCTTCTTTTAAAGAATTATCTTTTTTTTCTTTAGTTTCTTTATTTTCTTTTGCTTCTTCATTCTTAATTTCTTTATTATTATTATTATTTTTCTTAGATTCTTTATTATTTTGAACTGGTTTTTCTTCTTCTAAATCATCTTTTTTCGCATTATTGAATTTATCAGTTTTGATTAATTCTTCCATTCTAACTTCTTCTTTAGTTGTACCTTTTTTATCTTCTTCACTAATATAATCAATTAATTCTAAACCATTTGCTTCACAAATAGCGTTATTTAAAACCCCAAGCATAACTTTAATTGAACGAACTGCATCATCATTTCCTGGAATAACATAATCAACATCATCTGGATCCCCATTAGTATCAACGATACCAAAGACTGGAATATTTAATTTTCTTGCTTCTTTAACGGCATTGTATTCTTTCTTTGGATCTACAACAATTAAAGCTTGAGGAAGTTTATCCATCTCTCTAATACCAGATAAAATACGATTTAATTTATCATATTCTTTTTTAAGACCAATAACTTCTTTTTTAGGAAGTAATTCAAACTTACCAGATGTTTCCATTTCTTCAATTTCTTCTAAACGTTTAACCCGACGACGAATTGTACGGAAGTTAGTAAGCGTACCACCTAACCATCTTTCCGTTACATAATAAGATTTACTTCTATTAGCTTCTTCAATACAAACATCTTGAGCTTGTTTTTTAGTTCCTACAAATAAGAACTTTCCGCCATTAGTAGCAATATCTTTAATAACGTTATAAGCCTCCTCTAACAACTCTTGGGTTTTTTGCAAGTCAATAATATATATATCTTCTCTTGCTGTAAAGATATATTCTTTCATTTTTGGATTCCATCTTTTAGTTTGATGTCCAAAATGAACTCCAGCTTCTAATAAATAACTCATAGAAACTACGGCCATAAATAATCACTCATCCTTTCGTTTTCTCTTCTTAATTTCTAATACCCTTTACCACACTTTTAGTGCACTAGGCGTGGGCTAAAAATTAATGTTTATTTGACTTTTAATAGCCAAAAATATTTTATCAAAAAAATATACTCATTACAAGTATATTTTGTTAATAATATTTGATTACCCGACTTCCTAAATAAAATGTTTTTTTAATTAGTTTCCTTTCTTCTTCTAAATTGCTCGATAAATTAATACTAAAATCGCCTAAAGATAAACTTTTGCTCTTATATTATTCATAATACTAATAAATAAGCTATCATCTAACAAACTATTATTTAGTAATCCTTTTTCATTGTTTAATAAACTTAATAAAAAATCTTGAACATAAGCTTCATAATTTTCACCATAACATAGCTTAAGCAAATTAATTAAATCTATCATCTTCTTTTGCAATATTCCTTTTACTTTGTTCAAGCAACACATAGTCAAAACTATTGACACTATATTTTCTATTTCTTTTTAATTCTTCCTTTATATTTATCAGCAGATTTATATTCTTCCTTTAGTTTAGAAATAATTTCATCTATATCTAGGCCCTCTAATAAATATGTTTCATATTTTTGCTTGATTATTTTATAGTTTTCTACATCAGTTAAGCGAGGATAAGAAAAGGGTGGATAAAATATTTCTAAAGCATTCAAAGCTTCAGGCACCCCTCTACTATTATAGAAATATATATTTCCACATTCTAAACACCGATAAAATGTATTTTCTTTATCACTTAAAAGAATAAGTAATTGATGTTCACATTCTTTTTTCGTTAAGATAAAATATCCTAAATAGCCACGTAAATCTTCAGTAGAAGCCTCCAAATCTTTTTTTAATGCATTATATTTTTGAACTCTTTTATCTTCCTCTAATAAAGCTATTTTATGTCTTAATTGTCTTAAATTTTCTAACTTATCATCATATTTTTTAAAGAACTCTTTTCTTAATTCTTCTTTCATACATTTCCTCCATAACAATTTATTATAAATATTTAATCTATTTTAAGCAAGTACTTTTATAATCAAAAAAATAGGAAGAGAAATATTCTCTTCCCAAGAGTTAAGTCTATGAGGTTTTTACGAGTTTTCCTTCTCGATAATTTATTTTGCTATTATGAATGGACCATCGAGATCGTTACACTTTAACCGAGAGACACCACTTCTCCCCCAGACCCGGTAGCACCGGTATCACAGACATCACCTTCAAGACATGGAGATATAACGAATGGATCTAACCAAGTCCCGGTTCCAGAGACGATCAAAGCATCCCTCTCGAGATAGAATACTGGGCGCACATAGAGTTCCTCATATCCTGGAATCTCCAACAAAGGATCCTCCCCAGCATCCGCCGACCAAGCCACATATTCATAACCAGGAGATGGATTTCCGGTCATCGTCCATTCGGAAATAAGACTCAACCAACTTGCCCAATTCCCACCCAAATTCCCGCTACAGTCACTATCATCATTCCCGCACGAGTACATTACATCGCTTGGCGTCTGTAAGCCAATACGGGCTTTTTCGGGACATAAAGACCCCCATTCAACTTGTAAAAGTTTACTTGCCGGCAAAGAGGCATCAGCTACGAAATCACCCGGCCAAGAGCTCGCTGCTATAATTTTTTGCCATTCAGTACCTAAACTATCATAAAAACCAATTCCATTTATAGCTTTATACAAACTACTTGTCTGCCAAGAACCAACTTCACCGCTTTCGTTCCACTTATACATCATCATTAAAGGAAAATACTTGACTAACTTTAACCTTCCATCAGCAGTTATTCCTATTATTCGAAACATTTCGTCATAGAGTCCATACCAACCGGGTTCTCCGCATTGAGATTTATGGTCATACCCAAAACACACAAAGTTATCCACAATCCCCGTGCACTCCTGCACCCCTCCAGAGGCGTCAGAATTGCAAAATCCCGAGAACCTCTTCATACCCTGCGGGTCGGTGGTCACTAATCCAGCCGGATTGTAACTAATTAGTTGCTCACCCGTTCCACTAAACCCAGCTTTTTCTGTTGTAACCGTTACACTTGGATAATCTGTATTCCATCTTCCAGAAGCATCTCTTACTCTTCCTTCGATGGTGTATCCTGTTCCATCATCTAAACTACTTATTGTGCAACTTCCATCCGATTCAGTATCTTTCCACTCTCCCACTGTTGGCGAACTTATCCGACATTGTCTTTTTATTATTGAATCTGGTTCCTTATAACCTACTGTTACTGTTATACTACTTGTATCTTGTGTATTAGGTGAAATGGTTGCTGTTGGATTTGTTTTATCT
>CANQKO010000039.1 GCA_947624505.1 uncultured Bacilli bacterium
TAGGTCCTTATAATTATGTAGTTTTTCCTACATTTTTATTTGGCCCTTTTCTTACATTTTTATAGTACCATTAACACTTGTCTTTCCTGTTATACTAAATTCATTTACTTCTGGTAATTTGTTATCTAAATCAAAATATAATTCACAATATATTGTTTTACTACTTTCTATTGTTACTCTTCCATCTATACTTCCTTTTGTTAATTCTTGAGTTGGTTTATATTCTATTTCTTTACCATTATAATCATAACACATAGTTTTAGTTGTATTTAATAAATAACCACTTGTTGGAAATGTTGTATCATTAGATTCTTTCCAATCTTCTCCTCCTAAAGTTTGCTCTTTATATATACTAAATTCTTTTCTTTCTATTTTGTTTATTTTCCTCTTTTCTACTATACTAGTATCTTTTTTAAATACTAAAAATAAATTTATTATTGTTAGTATTACTATTGAAATTATTATAACTACTCTTTTATTCTTTTTCATAAACTCCTCCATTAGTGATATCACTTTGTTATCATAAAAATGATAACATAATATTATCATTTTGTAAATATTAAATTTGTTAACGATATGATATCATTATTGCGAGGTGGAATAATGGATAATAAGGTAGCTACTTTAATAAGAATAGAAGAAGAAATATATGAAGATATAAAAGAAATTGCAGCTGAAGAAAATCGTAGTTTTAATAAACAAGTTGAATTTATTTTAAAAAATTTTATTGAACAATATAAAAATAAAGAAGAAGAAAATAAAAATAAATAACTAAAAGAGTCTGTAAATAAATCTGTGTAAATAAAAATCTTTCCATGATAAAATAAAAGAAATGGAGAGATTTTTATTATGAAAGAAAACAATCAAGGAAAGGAAATATTAAAGTTATTACAAGAGAATTATGATATAAAAACTGCACAAGATTTGTCTGAAGCATTAAAAGATATGTTTAAAGGTGCATTGCAAGAGATGATGAATGCAGAATTTGATACATCTATGGGATATTCCAAATATGATAAAAAAAGTGAAAAAACAAATTACCGAAATGGAACAACCAAAAAGAAATTAAAAAGTGAATTTGGAGAGTTTGACTTTGAAACGCCAAGAGATCGAAATGGTGAATTTGAGCCAAAAATAGTACCTAAGAATACAAGAGATGTATCAGGAATTGAAGATAAAATAATATCACTTTATGGAAGAGGATTAACAACAAGAGAAATAAATGAGCAAATACAGGATTTATATGGAATAGAAGTATCAGCAACAATGGTAAGTAATATAACTGATCAAATTATCCCTGAAATAAAAGAATGGCAAGAAAGGCCATTAGATAGTGTATATCCATTTGTATTTATCGATGCAGTTCATTTTAGCGTAAGAGAAGATAATCATGTAGTAAAAAAAGCGGCTTATATTGTATTAGGGATAAATTCAGAAGGGTTTAAAGAAATATTAGGAATATGGATAGGAGAAAATGAATCGGCCAAATATTGGTTAGGAGTATTAAATGAATTAAAAGGACGAGGAGTAAAAGATATACTTATCTTATGTAGTGATAATTTAACAGGGATAAAAGACGCCATTAGTGCAGCATATCCTAATACAGTACAACAAAGATGTATAGTTCATATGATAAGAAATTCAGTAAAATATGTTAATTATAAAGATTTGAAAGAATTTACAAAAGATTTGAAACAAATATATACTTCTAGTAACGAAAAGAAAGGATATGAAAAATTACAAGAAATAAAAAATAAATGGAAGGATAAATATTTGGTATCGTTCAAGACATGGGAAGAAAATTGGGATGCCATATGTCCATTCTTTCAATTTTCAGAACATATAAGAAAAATAATGTATACAACCAATACAATAGAATCTTTAAATAGACAATTTCGAAAATATACAAAAACAAAATCTGTATTTCCAACTGATATGTCTTTATTAAAATGCTTATATTTATCTACTAAAAATATAGCAAAAAAGTGGGATCAAGCATATAGGAATTGGGGAACAATATTATCAGAGTTATCTATTATGTTTGATAGCAGAATATAATTACTTTTCTTTTTGTTAAACATTATATTATAATCATTATTTATTACTCAAGGCTAAAATGAACAGCTGCGCTGGCCTTGACTAATAAAATGATTATAATTCTAAAACAATAGCAAAAGAAAAAAGTTCTTTGAAAAATATTATTTATATGTTATTATTTAAATAACAAAAAGAAGTAAGAATTAACTTACTTCCTATCGTGGAAAGTTGCATTTACACAGAATTCCTTACACACTCAACTAAAAAAGTTCTAGTCACCATCTAGAACTTTTCTTATATCTTCTTTTGTACTATTTACCATATCTTCATCTGGCATCATCACATATAATGTTTGACTAGGTACTGAATAAGTATATTCTCTTCCATCACTACCAGTTAAAATAGCACTTTCTATTTGCCAATTTCTTCTTTTAATTAATTCTCTTTTAATAAAGCTTAATATTGTATTTTGATCTAAGTTAGTTACAAAAGAACCATCTAAAGCTTTTAATAATTTATTATAATTTTTTAATAAATCTTTTGATAATACTTTATTTATTAAAGCTTCTAAAACTTTTATTTGATTTCTACCACGTCCAATATCACCACCAGTTACATGTTTTCGATCTCTAACAAAAGATAGGGCTTCTTCACCATTTAAAGTAATATTTCCTTTTTTAAAAGTAATATTATCATTAGTAGTAAATGTTTCATCATTATATACTTTAATACCTTTTAATAAATCTACTACTTTAATAACAGAGGTAAAATTAACTTTTAAATAATAATTAATATTAACATCTAATAATTTTTCTATTGCCTCAATTGAAGTATCTATACCATACATCCCAGCGTGGGTAAGTTTATCATTTACACCCTTATTAATATCTACAAAATAATCTCTAGGTATCCAGGTCATTAATATTTTTTCACTTTTAGGATTAACAGTAACTAAAATATTAACATCACTTCTTGATACTTCATTAATATTTCCATAAGTATCTATACCACTTATATAAATATTAAATGAATCTTTATTTATATCAATTGCATTCTTAATATTACTAATATCATTCTTTATTTTGATATTATCAATACTCTTTAACTTATTATATATATCATTATCATTTTCTTTTAATAAAGATAATTCATTATCTTCTAAAATAATGGAATCTATCTTACTATTTAATAAATTATTAATTAATTCTTCTTTACTATCATACTCTTCATATTTTACATCTATTTTTTTATTTATTTTCTTTTGTAATTCTTTAATAATATCATCAATATTATAAATACCGATATTTTTATTATCTAAATCTTTTATACTTTTATAATTACTATCATTTAATACTACTAAATTATAATTTTTAATTAAATAGCTTCCTTTAGTAGCGTTCATTAAAAATCCTAAAGTATTAACTAAATATATTTCTAAGAATAAAGTTATACTTATTATAAGTATACTAAAGAAATAACCAATTATTCTAAATCCTTTCTTTTTACTAAAATTACATAATACTAAAAGTAATGTTATTAAAATTGTTAATAAAAATATTAGTATTGTATATTTAATAGGTATTATATTTAAATATATCACTGTACCAAATAAAATCATAATCATTATTAATAAAAGTAATGTTAATATTTTATTTAAAATTCTTTTTTTCTTTTTAATCTTTTTTTTATTATTTACATCATCCATAATTAACTCCATAAATAAATTATATCAAACTTAAAGACGATAAACTTTTTTAAATTCTTTTATTTAACACCTATTTAACATAAGATTAATTATTTATATATTTTTTTACCAGATAAAACATTATCTAAATTTCTTTTAAAGTAATCCCATAGATTAGCTTTTTTAATATCTTTTTTAACCGTTATCCCAACCGTTGTAACAATATTACCATCATTATCAATTATTTCAGCTACCCCAATTTTATCACCTTTTTTAACTGGGGCTTTGATTTTATCAACTTTAATATTAACCGTATAATCTTTTTTAGCATCATTAATATTTAACAATTCAGTTGCATCATTCATTAAAATAATTTCGGCTGATTCATCTTTTCCTTTTTCTACTCTCACTTCATCAATAACTTTATTTTTTTCATAAATAACTGATAACTTATAAGTATTAAAACCATAATTAAGCATTTTAACAGTATCACTAGTTCTATTATCTGGGGTATCAACACCCATTACAACCCCGACTAAACGCATTCCATTTTTTTTAGCAGTTGAAGTAAGACAATAACCAGCTCCTTCTGTAAATCCTGTTTTAAGGCCATCGACATCTTTATAGAAACGGACTAATTTATTCGTATTAACTAACCAAGTATTTGAGCCATCGGGTCTTTGTAAATAATCTTCATAAATACTTGTATAATTTAATACCTCTGGATAATTATTAACAAGATAACTACCCATTAGCGCCATATCTCTAGCACAACTATAGTGATTATCTTCATCTAAACCGTGAGGATTTACAAAGTTAGTATTAACACATCCTAGTTCTTTACATTTATTATTCATCATTTCGACAAATTTTTCTTCAGTACCAGCAACTTTTTCACTTAACGCAACTACACTATCATTAGCGGAAGCAATAGCTACCGTTTTTAAAAGTTCGCCTACTTTATAAGTTTCACCCGTATTTAAATAAACTTGGCTTCCTCCCATACTGGAAGCATTTTCAGAGACAATTACATTATCATCTAAAGATAAATTACCATTATTAATGGCATCCATTATTAAGATAATACTCATTATTTTAGTCATACTTGCTGGTGGTCTTTTCGTATCAGCATCTTTCTCATATAAAACTTTACCTGTCGATGTTTCCACTAAAATAGCACTTTCACTATATTCCACCACTTCAGCTGCCTTAACATTTAAACTAAACATAAAGAAAAAACAAAATAATATTATTAATTTTTTCAAAAATCCACCTCTTTAATAAAATGTATTCTAAATTTTTAATAATATTTATTTTGTTTTATTCATAATTAATTATTTTTTCATTTTTAACTAAATAAGCTTCGTTAGCTAAGTTAAACATTGGTATATCACTTAAAGAATCAGAATAAGCTTTTATTACTTTGCTATTTGGATAAAGTTCTTTAAATCTTTTAACTTTTTCTTCACCCCGACAATTAAGACCAATAATAAAGCCATTCTTAATATCATACTTAGTAGCAATCACATTATTAATACCAATACTTTGACATAATGGTTTAATTAGAAATTCTGGCGATGCCGAAATAATTACATCACTAGACTTTTTTTGCTCTAAATAAAATTTTTTAATATATTTTTGCATCTTTTCAACAAATTTTAAAACATAATTATCAAAATCATCAATATCTTTAACAAAACTAAATAATACGCTTTTTATCTTAGTTAAATTGCTACCCTTTATAACTTCCCCTAAAGCTTTAAATAAACTTTTAAAGACAAGATAAGGGTGTCTTAAAAAAGAATATCTAATAAATCTTACCGATGAATCCCCTTTTAAAATCGTATTATCAAAATCATAAATATTCATTATAACTCCCAATTTCTTATTTCTTCTAAGTCTATGCCATTTTCTTTAATATATTCTTCGTGTTCTTTTAATTTCTTTTTAGCTAAATTTTTAGTAAGTCTTACTTCTTCCGTTTCTTCCACATATTTTAGTGCATCTAAAACAATATTAAAACGATCTATTTTATTTTGAACACGCATATCAAATGGAGTTGTAATAGTTCCTTCTTCAATATAACCTTTAACGTGAATATTATGGTTTTCTCTACTATAAGTAAGTTCGTGAATCAAATTAGGGTAACCGTGGAATGTAAAAATAACATCTTTATCGGTTGTAAATAATTTATCAAATTCTTTGTCACTTAACCCGTGAGGATGTTTTTTACTTGATTCTAAACGCATTAAATCAATAACGTTAATAACTCTGGTATTAACATTTGGGCAATATTCTTTAAGTATTTTAGCGGCCGCGATTGTTTCAAGAGTTGGGGTATCACCAGCACAAGCTAAGATAATATCGGGGTTTTTAGGATTATTGCTAGCCCACTCAAAAATACTTATCCCTCTTTTACAATGTTTAATTGCTTCATCCATACTTAACCATTCTATACTTGTTTGTTTACTAGCAACAATAACATTTATATAATTTTTAGTCTTTATAATATGATCAAAACTTGATAATAGTGTATTGGCATCAATTGGGAAATACATTCTTACAATATCAGCTTTTTTAGTAGCTAAATGATTTAAAAAACCGGGATCTTGATGCGTATAACCATTATGATCTTGTTGCCAAATATGACTAGTTAAAACATAATTTAATGAGGCAACCGGTGCCCGCCAAGGAATCTCTTTTGAAACTTTTAACCATTTAGCAAATTGACTAGCCATTGAATCCACAATCCGAATAAAGGCTTCATAACTATGAAAGAAACCATAACGGCCAGTTAAAAGATATCCTTCAAGCATTCCTTCACACATATGCTCAGATAAAAAACTATCAAAAACGCTTCCATCACTGGCTAAAAATTCATCGCGTTCCTTAATATTGGCATTCCATTTTCGATTCGTTACTTCAAATACTTTATTTAAACGATTAGATAAAGCTTCATCAGGGCCAAAGATTTTAAAATTATTTTTATTTAATTTAACTATATCTTTAACAAAGTTACCTAAAACTTTCATATCTTCGGCTTTTGTTTTACCTCTTACTACTTCAATACCATAATTTTTAAAATCTGGTACTTTTATATTTTTAAGTAATAATCCTCCATTAGCGTGTAAGTTAGCACTCATTCTCCTTGTTCCTTTTGGACATAGTTCTAATATTTCTTTTTTGATTTTTCCATTACTTTCAAATAATTCTTCGGGATGATAACTTAAAAACCATTCTTGTAAAATAGGCAAATCAGCTTCAATATTAGCAAAAGTAAGAGGTACTTGATGGGAACGGAATGAACCTTCTAATTCATTTTTTTCAATCATTTTTGGACAAGTCCAACCCTTTTTACTTCTTAATATAAGCATTGGATACATTGGTCTTTTAAATTCTTGATTTTTTAGAGCATCATTTTTTATTTTATTAATTTTTTTAACTATTTCATCTAAGGCATTAGCCATTAATTCGTGATAATTATCTTTATCTCTAACATCCACTGTAATAGGGTCCCAACCACAACCTTTAAAAAAGTTATCTCTTTCTTCATCACTTATCCGGTCAAAGATAGTTGGGCTGGCAATTTTATAACCATTTAAATGCAGGATTGGTAAAACAATTCCATCTTTTTTAGGATTAATAAATTTATTACCGTGCCAACTTGTCGCAAGCGGACCGGTCTCGGCTTCCCCATCACCAATAACTACGGCCACGATTAAATCTTTATTATCTAAAACTGCTCCAAAGGCGTGGGATAAACTATAACCTAATTCACCACCTTCATTAATACTACCAGGCACTTCCGGTGAAACATGACTAGATGTTCCACCTGGATAAGAGAAATTTTTAAATAATTTTTTAAGTCCTTCTTCATCTTTAGTTATATATGGATAGCATTCACTATATACTCCTTCAATATAACTATTAGCAATCATTGCCTCTCCACTATGTCCAGGACCAGATATATACATCATATTTAATTTATATTTATTAATAATGCGATTTAAATGGGTATATATAAAATTTTGTCCAGGAGCACTACCCCAATGACCAACTAATTTATTTTTTATATCATCTTTAGTAAGATCTCTTTTAAGTAAGGGATTATCTTTTAAATATAACATTCCTAAAGATAAATAATTACAAGTACGAAAATATTTATCTAATAACTCAATCTCTTTTTTTATCACCACTATCACCTATTATTATTATAAAATAAATTAGGTTTAAGTACAATTTATTTTTTAATATTCAAAAAAACCATAGTAAACACTATGATTATTCCTAACTTTGACACTTTGTGATAAATATATTTTATAAACCTAGGTAGAACCTAGTTTTTTATTTTTTTACTATTG
>CANQKO010000040.1 GCA_947624505.1 uncultured Bacilli bacterium
AATGTACGCATTGTAAGTTGGGTACCAGGTTCACCAATTGATTGAGCAGCCATAATACCAACTGCTTCACCAGTTTCAACTAAATTACCAGTAGCTAAGTTACGTCCATAACATTTTTGACAAACGCCATTTGGAGTCTTACAAGTTAAAACACTTCTAATTTCAACTTTCTTAATACCGGCTTTTTTAATCTTCGCAACAATGTTTTCCGTAATCATTTCACCAGCATCTAAAATAGTTTCTTTAGTTTCTGGATTAATAATTTTCTTAGAAGCATAACGCCCTAAAATTCTTTCTTCAAGTGATTCAATAATAGAACCATCTTTATCATTAATTAAATCGTAAACAACAACACCTTGCATTGAACCACAATCATGTTCTTTAACAATTATATCTTGTGCAACATCAACTAAACGTCTTGTTAAGTAACCAGAGTCTGCTGTACGTAAAGCGGTATCAGCTGAACCTTTTCTTGAACCGTGAGTTGATAAGAAGAATTCAGATACTGATAAACCTTCCATAAAACAAGAAGTAATTGGGATTTCTACGGTAGTACCATCTGGTTTAGCCATTAAACCACGCATACCAGCAAGTTGAGTAAAGTTAGAAATTTTACCACGGGCACCACTATTCATCATCATAAATATTGGGTTAGTAAAGTTATCTTTAGCAATTTCCGCTAAAGCATCTTTTACTTTATCAGTGGCTTCACTCCAGATTTGAATAACCCCATTATATCTTTCTGACTCAGTAATTAAACCTTTTTGGTATTGTTTATTGATCTTATCTACTCTTCCTTTAGCTTCCGCAATAATTTCTTCTTTAGCATCACTTCTTACAACATCAGCAGCAGATACAGTAATACCAGCAATTGTCGAATATTTAAATCCTTGATCTTTTAATTTATCTAGCATAACAGATGTTTCAGTTGTTTTATATCTTTTAAATACTTGGGCAATAATTTGTCCTAAAGTTTTTTGAACAAATGGTCCAACTAAAGGCATTGCTTTAATTGCTTCTTCTAAGTTTGTACCTCTTTCAAGGAAATATTTATTTGGTGTAATACCTTCAATATTTTCTTTAGTTCCTTCATTTAAATAAGGGAACGAATCAGCAAGTATTTCATTAAACTTAATTTTACCTACAGTTGTAACTAAGTATTTATCTTGTTGTTCTTCCGTAAATAATTTATGTTTAAATGATTTAACTGGAATAGCAATTCTTGTATGTAAATCAATTTCTCTTCTTTCATAAGCCATTAGAGCTTCATTACAATCTTTGTAAGCTTTACCTTCGTTTTTACCACCAGCAACTTCCATTGTAAGGTAGCAATTACCTAAAACCATATCTTGGCTTGGGGTAACAATAGGTTTTCCATCTTTAGGATTTAAAATGTTATTTGCACCAAGCATTAAGATTCTGGCTTCTGCTTTAGCTTCTTCAGATAATGGAACGTGAACAGCCATTTGGTCACCATCGAAATCGGCATTGAAGGCTGTACATACAAGTGGGTGAAGACGAATTGCTTTACCACCAACAAGTTTTGGTTCAAAGGCTTGAATACCTAAACGGTGTAACGTTGGAGCTCTATTTAACATTACTGGATATTCAGTAATAACATCTTCAACAACATCCCATACACATTCATCTCTTGATTCAATTAACTTTTTAGCTCCTTTAATATTATGAGCAAGGCCTCTTTCTACTAAACCGTGAATAACGTGTGGTTTAAATAGTTCAATAGCCATTTCTTTTGGAAGTCCACATTGATACATTTTAAGACTTGGTCCAACAACGATAACAGAACGACCAGAATAGTCAACACGTTTACCAAGTAGATTTTGACGGAATCTTCCTTGTTTACCTTTAAGCATACTAGATAAACTCTTAAGTGGCCTATTAGAAGCTGCCGTAATACTTCTTCCTCTTCGACCATTATCAAATAATGAATCAACGGCTTCTTGAAGCATTCTCTTTTCATTTTGAACAATAATAGTTGGAGCTCCAAGTTCAAGTAATTTCTTTAAACGATTATTTCTATTAATAATTCGACGATATAAATCATTTAAATCACTAGTGGCAAATCTTCCGCCATCAAGTTGAATCATTGGTCTTAGTTCTGGTGGAATAACTGGTAAAACAGTTAAAACCATCCATTCAGGTTTATTTCCTGATTCTTGGAATGAAACTAGAGCATCTAATCTTTTAACTAAACGAATTCTTTTTTGACTCGTAGCATTCTCAAGTTCTTTACGAACCTTTTCAACTTCTTTATCAATATCAACTCTTTTTAAAAGTTCTTGAATAGCTTCAGCACCCATACCAACTTTAAAAGTATTACCATATTTTTCATAATAAGCACGATACTCTTTATCAGATAAAGTTTGTTTTTCTTCAAGAGGAACATTTCCTGGATCTATTACTACATAACTAACAAAGTATAATACTTCCTCTAAATCTCTTGGACTCATATCGAGAACTAAGCCCATTTTAGATGGAACACCTTTAAAGAACCAAATGTGTGAGCAAGGGGCAGCAAGTTCAATATGCCCCATTCTCTCACGTCTTACTTTACTTCTTGTAACCTCAACCCCACAACGATCACAAACAACATTTTTATATCTTAGTCTTTTATATTTTCCACATGAACATTCAAAATCTTTAGTTGGACCAAATATCTTTTCACAGAATAGTCCATCTCTTTCAGGTTTTAATGTACGATAGTTGATAGTTTCTGGTTTTTTTACTTCACCATAAGACCAACTACGAATCTTTTCTGGAGAAGCAATGCTTATTTTAATACCTTTAAATTTACTTACATCTATCATTATTCCACCTCGATATCTTCTTCTAAGTCTTCTGGAAATTCTAAATCATCAAGTGATGTTTCTTCTTCATCTTCTTCAGATTCTTCTGTTTCAGTAAATGGTTCTTCATGTTCTTCCCCATCTTCATTGTTTGGAAGTTCTATTTCTTCGATTCTGAATGGTTCATCGCCATCTTCTTCCTCTTCAATATCTTTAAATTCTAGAACATTATCATCATTGTCAATTACTTGAACATCTAAACCTAAAGCTTGGAATTCTTTAACTAATACTCTAAATGATTCTGGTACACCAGCTTGATTTACAAGTTTACCTTTAACTAAGGCTTCATAAACTTTAACACGACCAACGATATCATCAGCTTTAACAGTTAAAATTTCTTGTAATACGTGCGCAGCACCATAAGCATATAATGCCCAAACTTCCATTTCTCCAAATCTTTGACCACCAAATTGAGCTTTACCACCAAGTGGTTGTTGAGTAACAAGTGAATAAGGTCCTGTCGCTCTAGCGTGTAATTTATCATCAACCATATGGTGTAATTTAACCATATACATAACACCAACAGAAATACGTTGATCAAATGGTTCACCAGTCCGACCATTATAAAGAACAGTTTTACCATCAGGATCCATTCCTGCTTCTTTCATTTCTTCTTGAATATCTTCCCAAGAAGCACTATCAAATACTGGTGTAGCATAATGAACTCCTAATTTTTTACCAGCCATACCTAAGTGTAATTCTAGAATTTGACCAATATTCATACGAGATGGAACACCAAGTGGGTTAAGCATTACATCAACTGGACGACCATCTGGTAAATAAGGCATATCTTCTTCTGGTAATATTAGAGATATAACACCTTTATTTCCATGTCGACCAGACATTTTATCACCAATTTGAATTTTTCTCTTTTGAATAATATAAACACGAATTACTTTAGAAACACCAGCAGGAAGTTCATCAGAATTTTCTTTTGTATAAACTTTAACATCGTGAACAACACCACCAGCACCGTGTTCAACTCTTAAAGATGTATCTCTTACTTCTCTTGTCTTTTCACCAAATATTGCGTGTAATAATTTTTCTTCACTAGTTAATTCTTGCATTCCTTTTGGCGTAACTTTACCAACTAGAATGTCGCCTTCTTTAACTTCAGTACCAATTTTAACAATACCATCAGCATCTAAGTTTTTCCGAGCATCTTCCCCAACATTAGGAATATCTCTTGTAATCTCTTCTGGTCCTAACTTAGTATCACGACAATCAATATCATAGTGATCTATATGTAAAGATGTATAAACATCATCTTTAACTAATCTTTCATTTAAGATAACGGCATCTTCATAGTTATAACCATTATAAGTCATAAATGCCACAGTCATATTTTTACCTAAGGCAAGTTCACCTTTTTCCGTTGAAGGTCCATCAGCAATAACTTGACCTTTAACAACTTTATCACCTTTTTTAACAAGTGGGTGATGGTTAATAGCACTTGAAGCATTACTTCTTTCAAAATTAGCTAAATGATAAGTATCTGTTCCTTCTTTAACTTTAACAACAATTTTTAAACCATCGGCATATTCAACTACACCATCCGCTTTACAAACAACAGTTGAACCAGAATCACGAGCTGCAATCCATTCAACACCAGTACCAACAATTGGTGCTTCACTTGTTAAAAGAGGTACAGCTTGACGTTGCATATTTGAACCCATTAGGGTACGGTTAGCATCATCGAATTCCAAGAATGGTATACAACTAGTAGTTATGGAAACAACTTGACTAGGTGCAACGTCGACATAATCAACTAATTCACGTTTGACCATTACGTTATCACCATTATGACGAACTAGAATTTCATCATCAATGATTTTCATATCATCATCTAATTTAACAGTTGCTTGACTAATATATAGGTCTTGTTCTTCATCAGCAGTCATATAAACTATTTCATCAAGAACTTTACCATTTAAAACTTTACGATATGGCGTCATAATAAAGCCATATTCATTTATCTTAGCATAACCAGCAAGTGAGGTAATAAGTCCAATGTTTTGACCTTCTGGTGATTCAATTGGACAAATTCTACCATAGTGACTTGAGTTAACATCACGAACATCCATTCCCGCACGTTCTCTTGATAATCCTCCAGGTCCTAAACTAGATAAACGTCTTTTATCAGTAAGTTCCGCAATTGGATTAATTTGATCCATAAATTTAGATAATTGACTTGAACCAAAGAATTCTTTTAAAGCTGCTGTTACAGGACGAATATTAATTAGAGTTTTTGGTGTAATATTTTCAATTTCTTGGGTAGTCATTCTTTCACGAATAACTCTTTCCATTCTTGATACACCAGTTCTAAATTGATTTTGAATAAGTTCTCCAACTTGACGAACACGACGATTTCCTAAGTTATCTATTTCATCTGTATTACCAATATTATCATGTAAATTTAAATAATATGATACTGCTGCATAAATATCTGGAATTGTAAGTCTTTTTTCATCAATACTTGGATCATTACCAATTATTTTAATAACTTTCTTCTCATCATTTTTATCATATACTAATATTTCTTGAATCTTATTATAATCATCAAGTTCCATATTAGTTAATACTTCTTTTGTATGTCCTTCTTTATAAATTCTTTTTAATTCACTTAAAACATTCTTATCAATAAGAGTTCCCTTTTTAAAAACAACTTCACTACCATTTTTAATATTCTCTGCTAAAGTACATCCTAAAATTCTTTCACAAACATTTAGTTTCTTATTAAATTTATAACGACCAACTTTAGCTAAGTCATAACGGAAACGATCAAAGAATCTTGTTATTAATTGGTTTTTAGCACTATCTAGTGTTGTTGGTTCCCCTGGTCTTAATTTTTCGTAAATCTCAATTAAGGCTTCATCAGTTGTTTTAGTACTATCTTTAGCAAGAGTATTTTTTAAATATTCATTCTCACCAAAAACATCAATGATATCTTCATCACTTGATAAACCAATTGCTCTTAAGAATGTCGTAATAGGTACTTTTCTTGTTCGATCAATTCTTACATAAACAATATTTTTAGCATCCGTTTCAAATTCAAGCCAAGTACCTTTATTAGGTATAACTTCGCCGGAAATAATATGACGGCCATTTTTATCTATTTCTCTTTTAAAGTAAATAGATGGACTACGAACAAGTTGCGATACAATAACTCTTTCGGCACCATTAATAATAAATGTTCCCGCTTCAGTCATTAAAGGCATATCCCCAAGGAAAATTTCTTGTTCTTTTACTTCCCCTGTTTCGTGAATGTAAACTCTAGCTTCAACTTTAAGTGGAGCGGCATAGTTTACCATTCTTTCTTTTGCTTCTTTAATGGAATATCTTGGTGCTTCAAATGAATAATCACCAAATTCTAAAGAAATATTACCTGTAAATGATTCCACAGGAAATAAATCATCAAAAACTTCTTTAATCCCATTTTCTAAGAAGTCTTGATAACTCTTCTTTTGAATTTCCAATAAATCAGCAAGTTCTAGCGTATTTTTAGATTTTGCAAAGCTTCTTCTTTCTCGATAATTACCAAATTTTAAGGTCTTATAAGCCACGATATCACCCCTATACATAGATTAAAAATTTGAAAAAATATAAATACGTCACCAATTTAAAATTTTATCAGAATTACAAGTTAAAGTCAACTAATTTTTGATAAGTAATATCCAAAATCCTTTACTTTGCGCAATTTTTTCGCATTTACATATTTTTTCAAGTCCTTCTTTGACACTTTTTGCGCCTTTATCTTTGGAAATAACACACCAAATTTCCCCATCTTTATTTAATTTTGCTAATCCATCTTTTAAAAAAGACATTAAAACTTCTTTACCTGCGTGGGTTGGGGGATTAGTAATAATTAAATCATAACTGTTTTTAATATTTTCATAGATGTTACTTAAAAAAACTGTAGCCCTAACTTTATTTTCTTCAATATTCATTTCGCATAAATGAACTGCTCTTTTATTAATATCGCACATATCAACAGGAGTATCTAATATTTTGCTCAAGGTAATACCAATAAAACCATAACCACAACCAACATCTAAAATACTTGCATATTCTTTTTTCTTAGACTTTAAAAAAGTTTTAACTAAAAACAAACTAGCATAATCTATTTTATTTTTAGAAAAAACACCATTATCACTTGCAAACACAAAATTATATGCATCTAAAGAAAAATTTATGTATCGTATTTTGCTTTTTAGATTTTCGTTATTGGTAAAATAATGTTCCAAATAAGCTTCCTCATTTCTTTAAGATATACTTTAGTATATCATATTTAATTAATTGAAACAAGAACATTTTTTAATCTTTTTTGAAAGAAATTATTTCAGTTATTTGGAAATTTCTTTTTGAATTTCTAATACTTCATCTTTCTTCTAAGTTAGTTAATTCAGCTATTTCTTTTATTGATAAGTTCCCTTTTTGAAACATTGTTTTAACTATAGATATTTTGGCTTCTTCATAGCCCTCTTTTATTCCATTATCATAACCATCTTTAACACCACTATCATAACCAACTTTAACACCATTATCATAGCCATCATCATAACCATCTTCTCTAGCATATTTTAACCCATTTTGATATACTATCTTAGCTTCAAGTTCTCTTTCCATTTGATCTCTTACTTTTTCATCATCATTTAATTCAAACACTTTATTTCCCACTTCCCTTATTATACTATCTTTCATACCTAACTCTTCTAATTCTTCTTTATTAGATACTAAGCAGTAAAAAAATTATTGTTTTTCTTTTATAAGTTTTTCTTGAATTGCTAATACTTCATCTTCTTCTAAGTTAGTTAATTCGGCTATTTCTTTTGTTGATAAGTTTCCTTTTTGAAGCATTGTTTTAACTATAGATATTTTGGCTTCTTCATAGCCCTCTTTTATACCACTATCATAGCCATCTTTAACACCATTATCATAGCCATCATCATAACCATCTTCTCTAGCATATTTTAACCCATTTTGATATACTATCTTAGCTTCAAGTTCTCTTTCCATTTGATCTCTTACTTTTTCATCATCATTTAATTCAAACACTTTATTTCCCACTTCCCTTATTATACTATCTTTCAT
>CANQKO010000041.1 GCA_947624505.1 uncultured Bacilli bacterium
TGCCATAATATAGGTCTTACTTATGTATCTTGTTCACCATTTAGAGTTCCTATTGCAAGACTTGCTGCTGCACAAGCCGCAATCAAAAACGGGAGTAAAAATTAAAAATATTGATAAAGCCCGTATTTAAAAGGAAATTTGGGAGTTTGTGAAAAATTAAAATTTATTCCAAACCATTATTTATTGATATTTATATATAAATTAAAGACTATAATTGCTTATTTCATAGTATATTTTAGTCTTTTTTGTTATATGGGTAAATATCTGCATTCCCAAAAAAATAGAATGAATTTGTTAATTAGTAATAATTTAACAAAAGTCATAAAAACATATTGAATTTATAAAAGAAATATGGTATATTCTATATCGAGTGGTACTCAGGAAACTTTAGAAGCCCTGAGTCATTTTTCATATAGAGGGGGTAAATATTATGAAAGAATATAAAACAAATGAAGAATTATTAGAACATTTGATTTCTAAAAATGTAAAAATTCCTAATAAAGAAGATGCATTAAAAAAGATAGAAAAGTATTCTTATTATTCCATTGTTAATAGTTATAAAACTATTTTTAAAAACGAAGATGGAAGTTATAAGAAAAATGTATCATTTGATGAAATATTTGCCTTATACAATTTTGATAAAAATATAAAATATATATTTTTAAAATATTCTCTTGAAATAGAAATACAAATAAAGGCTTTAATGGCTAATCAAATTTCTAAAGTGTATGGTATAGAAAATTATTTAAATGAAAATAATTTGGATGAAATGTTTGATTCAAATACAAAATGTAGGTTAATCGAAAAAATTAATAAAGAAATTGAGGATGATTATAAAGTGCATTCGGCTATTACGCATTATAAAGACAAATATGGCTTTATTCCTCCTTTTGTACTTACGAAAGTATTAACTTTAGGTATGGTAAGTAGTTACTATGGACTATTAAAGCAAAGTGATCGCCAAGCTATAGCCAAGGAATTTAAAGTATCTGATAAATTATTAAAACAAATTTTGAAAAATTTAACTTTAGTTCGTAATATATGTGCTCATAACGATAGACTATATTGTTTCAGAAATAAAGCTTATTTAAGCTTTAAAGAAATAGATAAAACATATAAAAGAAAAGATAATGAAACAAATTTATACATGGTAATGCGAACTATGCAATTATTTTTAAAAGATGATTACAATAAATTAACAAAAGAGTTATTAAATGAAATTAAAAAATTAAAAATAAGTTTATTATCAACATCTATTGAAGATATTTTAAAAATTATGGGTTTTCCTAAGAATATTATTAATTAAAAAGGATATAATGTTAATGAGTGGTACTTAGAAAACTTTCGAAGCTCTAAGTCATTCAAAACCTAGTTTTAATGACTAGGTTTTAATTTTAAACAAAAAGTAGTATATTTGATTTGTATTAGAAAAAAATAGATTATTTATTATGTTTATATAATTAAACAATGTTATAAATTTATGAAATAAAGCAGTTATTTAATATATAATTTTAGTTTTATTAATTACAATTTTTACTCCCATTTATGACGCCCGTACAAGCCGCAATTAAAGAAGAAATGAATAAATAATAAAATATTAAAGACTATAATTGCTTATTTCAAAGTATATTTTAGTCTTTTTTCTTTATATGGGAAAATATCTATATTTTTCAAAAACTATTGACATTATTTTACTTTTATTTTACATTTTACAAATTTACAATTTTAATTGAACAAGTAGTTGCAACTGTTTTTATGATAATTGTTTTTACTTGTTCGATTAAAAAAATTAAAAAATTAGCAAAAATTTTTAATAACACACTTGCGATAATGGCAGTCTAAACTGATATTAAAGAAAACTTTTCTATTCAGCAAAAAACGATAAAATACTAGAATACATTTGATTTTTGCGAATAAACTATAAATGTATACTATTTGACATTTTCATAAAAATATAGTATATTTAAATTGCACAGAAATGTGTGAAAATGTTTCTCGCTTCCGGGTGGCTAGCGAGTAATAAGTAATCCCGGTCGACAATGTTTCTCGCTTCCGGGTGGCTAGCGAGTAATAAGTAATCCCGGTTGAAAATGAAAAAAACTCTATCAAATGATGGAGTTTTCTTTTGCTATGTGTTATATTATTTATGGAGTTGATGACAATGAAAATAAAAACAGGTTATTTATATCACATCAAAGATGAGTATTTTGATGTCGTTAATGATGAAACCTTAATGCAAAATCACGAAATAGGAAAGAAAAGACCAACTTATTTTACCATTAAAGATAAAAAATTATTGTGGTTTATTCCTATTAGTTCTAAAATTGATAAATATCGAAAAATTATTGATAAAAAAATAGAGTGGTATGGATATTGTAATACAATATTAATTGAAAAAATATTTAATAAGGATGCAGTTATATTATTACAAAATGCTTTTCCAACTTTAGAAAAATATATTGATCATATACATACAATAGATGGGAAACCCGTTAAAGTTTCAAATAAATTAGAAAAAATTATATTAAATAATTTTCAAAATTTGATGAAACTTCATAATAGAGGAATAAATATATTTTTCACAAATATAGATAGACTGAAAGAAAAAATGTTAGATGAGATAAAGTAAATTGTAAATAAGTCATTTAAAAAATAATATTTAATAAATTTAATCTTATTCATTTCAATTGAGATAGTGGTATAATCCACAATTGTGGTGCGACTAATAAATGATCTTGGCTAAAAATAAAAACAGTTTCAATATAATGAGACTGTTTTTTATTTAATAATTTTATAACAACTAGGCACTAGTTTTCTCGTTAATTTATCTTTTGCATCTTCTAATGAAGAATTATTTATTTGACTGGCAGCGGAGAATTCATTGCCACCACCACCCATTTCCCGCATTACATCACTTACATCAATGTTACCTTTACTTCTAGCACTAATATTGATAATATCTTCATTTGTTAATCCTAAAGCAAATGTGGCATCAATATTACGATACTTTAATAAATAGTCGGCTACCTTAGCCAGTTTTTTTTCTTTAAATAATGCTTAAAATAATACACATTGTCTATAATTTAAAAGGAAATGGTTAAAATAAAACATATATAAATAGTAGAAGGAGAAAATTTATGAATAAAAATTTAGAAAAAATGATTGATGAATTTACCAATAATTATAGTGAACTATTAGTGGAAGTTTTTTATATAAAATATATAAATGATTTTGATCTAAATGATTTTGATAAAGCCATTGAAAAACTATATCAAGAATTAATTTATAAGATTAATAATAAATTATATAATAAATTAAAAAGCTTACATTATTCTAAAGAAGTTTATCAAAAATATCAAAATAAAAAGGAAGACTAAGCTTCCTAATTATTATAACTATTGTTATTATTACCAGTAAAGAATCCGGCACCAATAATTATAACTAATAATATGAATAAAACAATCCATATTGCAGCTCCTATACCATAACCGCTTGTATATCCTGCATAGTTACCGCCACCATAACAAGGAGTACCAGCATAGTTACCACCATAGTAACCATTATTTCCGTAATAATACATATTATACCTCCTTTATGTATCTATTATATTTTATTAAACATAGTCACATTTTGACATAAAAAAATCAATAATTTATTTAGATATTCTTTTTTCTATGGTATGATATATGTATGGTGAAAATATGAAAAAAACATTATCAAAAATTGATAAACCTCTATTACTTATTACAATTATGTTATGTAGTATTGGCCTTTTAATGGTTTTTTCATCTTCTTCAATTGCAGCGATTCAACGTTATAATAAAAGTATAACTTATTTTTTTATAAGACAATTAATCTTTTTAGTTGTTGGTTTTATTGGCGGTTTTATAATACTTTTTATTAAAACTAAGAAATATGAAAAACTGTCATTATTTTTAGTTATAGGAATAATTGCGATATTAGCTTCTTTATTAGCTTATGGTGAAATAACGAATCACGTTCAAAGTTGGTTTTATATTCCGCATACTGGTTTTGCTATTCAGCCAAGTGAATTTGCTAAATCTATTTTAATTTTATTTATGGGTTGTTATTATGGAAGAATTATTAAAAATAAACCAAGTAATTTAATATTTTATTTAATACCTTTAGGTATAGCTTTTATAATGGGTATTCTTATTTTAATGCAACCAGACTTTGGAAGTGCCATTATTTTGCTTGCCATTGCCTTTTGTATCTTTATTAGTTTACCAATTGAAAAGAGTAATTTACCTAAAATTATGTTAATTTTAGGAATTGGAGCCGTAATAGTGGCATTGGTTCTTCTTTATAGTGGGGCAGAAATTTTAAATAGTGATCAAATGAGTCGTTTTAATTTTCGTAACCCTTGTCAAAGATATACAGAAGAATCTGGTTATCAAGTTTGTAATGGGTTTATTGCCATTAATAATGGTGGTATTACGGGAAGTGGTATCGGTAATAGTACCCAAAAATATTTGTATTTACCAGAAAGCCATACTGATTTTATCTTTGCTATTTTAGTTGAAGAATTAGGGCTTGTAACCGGTATCTTTGTAATTATTTTATATGCCTTACTATTATACCGAATCTTAAAAATAGCTAAAGAAACTTATAACTTGCGTAATTCAATTATTGCTTATGGTACATTTTGGCTTTTTACATTTCATATAATTATTAATTTATGTGGGATGTTATCAATACTACCTTTAACAGGAGTACCACTTCCTTTAATGAGTTATGGTGGATCATCAACTCTTAATTTTATTGCGATGTTATTTTTGACCCAAAGAGTAGCCATTGAAAACAAAGAAACCAAATATCAATTAGAATTAAAAAAATTAACAAATTAATAAAAAATTTTATTAAATTAAAAGGAAATCCATAAAAAAACTTTTATATATATAGTGAAAGGAGAAATTTTATGGATTTTTTATTGTTTATCAAAAATAATAAATTAGTAATATTATTTATAAGTATTTTATTAAATATTATTCTTTTAATAAGCACCTCAATCTTAATAATTAATATTACTAATAATGTTTGCGATTGTGAAAATATTTCTTTAGAAAGTGATAACCCCATAGATCAAAAAGAAGTAGAAGAAGATACTTTAAAAGAATTTAGCGTTGAAGTTAAAGGGGCCGTTAATGCTCCCGGTGTTTACAAAGTTTTCGATAACTACATTATTAATGATGTTATTAAAATGGCTGGTGGTTTTAAAAGCGATGCCTTCACTGATAATATTAATTTATCTCATCATTTAGAAGATGAATTAGTTATTTATGTTTATACTAAAAATGAATATAAAAAAAATAATACCGTTGTAAGTAGTACTTGTAATTGTCCAACTTATGATATAAGTATTTGTACTGATAATAAAAGTAGTATTATTACAAGTAATAGTGAAGATGTTAATAATAATGATAATATAAGTAATAATAAAGAAGAGAGTAGTAAAGTAAATGGTAAAGTAAATATTAATACCGCAAGTAAAAAAGAATTAATGACTTTATCAGGAATTGGGGAAGATAAAGCAAATGATATAATTAATTATCGTAATAATAATGGCTTATTTAAAAGTATTGAAGATATTAAAAAAGTAAATGGAATTAAAGATGGAACATTTAACAAAATTAAAGACAGTATTACAGTCTAATTACTTTTATGTATTATTAGTATTATTTACTTGTTTTTATATCTTTATTGTAACCTATGTAATTCATTATCAAAGTAATATCAAGACTAATAATTTGGTAGGGATAGTTACTAAAGTAACTTACCAAGATTATGGAATAAAATTTACTTTAAAATCAACTGAATTAGTTGAGTGTACTTATTATACGAGTGAATATATCGAATTGTTAGGGAAAAAAGTTTCTGTTACCGGGATTATTACTAAAGCTAAAAATAATACTATTCCTAATACTTTTAATTATTATCAATATTTATATAATAATAAAATATATACTACTTTTAAAGTAAGTAATCTAAAAATAATTAAAAAGGAAAATATTTTCTATAAAGTTAAAAATATTATCATTAAGAAAATTAATTTATATAATGCGCAAATAAGACCATATTTAAAATTATTTTTATTAGGAGATAAAAGTGATTTAGATAATAATACTTATAATATTTATAAGACTAATGGAATATGGCACTTATTTGCTATTTCGGGAATGCATATTACTTTAATAATTTATCTCTTTAATTTATTATTAAAAAAATTTAAATATAAAAAAATAGTTATAGCTAGTTTTCTTATTTTTTTCTTATTTTTAACTAACTTTAGTGCATCCCTTTTAAGAGTGGTTTTGTTCTATTTAATAAAAAATATTTTTAATTATTTTAATATTAATCTTAAAAATTATAAAATATTAATTATTTGTGCTTTTCTTATTTTAATCTTTAATCCTTTTCTAATTTATAATGTTGGTTTTCAATATTCCTTTATTATATCTTTTGCTCTTATGTTATTAAGTTATGAAATTAATGGTAATTATTTAATGAAGATATTTAAAATTAGTTTTATATCATTAATAGTAGCATTACCAATTACAATTAATTTAAATTATGAAATAAATATTTTAAGTATCATTTTAAATATCTTCTATGTTCCTTTTATCTCTTTAATTATCTTTCCTCTTTCTTTAATTACTTTTCTAATTCCTATTATTAATCCCTTACTAAAAGTTTTAATTACAATACTTGAAGTAAGTAATAATATCTTTTATAATTTAAAATTAAATATTATTATACCTAAAATGCCTTATCTAATAATTATTTTATATTATTTAATCTTGTATTTAATTTATAAATATAATTATAAAATTAATTATTTATTATTAGTTTTAATTATTTTTATTAATATAATACTTCCAAAGTTTGATAGTAGTTATTATATCTATTATTTAGATGTATCCCAAGGGGATGCAAGTATAATTATTAGTCCTTATAAAAAAGAAGTAATAATGGTTGATACTGGAGGGTTAATTAATTCTAATTATCATATATCTGATAATATCATTTTATTTTTAAAAAGTTTAGGAATAAGTAAAATAAATTTACTAGTTACTACGCATGGAGATTTTGACCACATAGGGGAAGCAATTAATATAATTAATAATTACAAAGTAAAAAAAGTTATTTTTAATTGTGGAGAATATAATGCTTTAGAAAAAGATTTGCTTAAGCTTCTTAAAAATAAACATATTGTTTATAAAAGTTGTATATCACAATATAAAATGTCAAATAATCAAAAATTATATTTTATTAATCAAAATGATTATAATAATGAAAATGATAACTCAAATGTTTTTTATACAAATATCAATAATTATCAATTTTTATTTATGGGTGATGCAAGTAAAACGGTAGAAGATTATTTATTAAGTAAATATAATTTAAATAATATTGACGTATTAAAAGTAGGCCATCACGGTAGTAAAACTAGTAGTAGTAAATTATTTATTGATAGTATTAAACCTAAATACGCTATTATAAGTGTTGGAAAAAATAATTTATATGGTCACCCGAATGCAGAAGTATTAAATAATTTAAATAATTCTAATATTTATAGAACTGATGAAGATGGTAGTATTATGTTTAAAATAAAAAATAATAAATTAAAAATAAAAACATTTAAGCCATAATAAAAGACCACACGATAAGTAAAGATAAGCCATAAAATATAATACATTATATAATGTTTATATAGATTAGAGTATTGACTTATAGGCCTTACTCTTTTTCATTTTGAAAAAAGTACTGTTAAGATTTTTTTAAAATGTCCCATTTTGCATTTGCATTGGCAAATGCGATGATAAGAAACAAAGACAAGCTTTG
>CANQKO010000042.1 GCA_947624505.1 uncultured Bacilli bacterium
CTCTAGCTCAGTTGGTTAGAGCATCCGGCTCATAACCGGGCGGTCGTAGGTTCGAGTCCTACGAGGTCCACCATTTATAAAGTGCACCTGTGGCGGAATTGGCAGACGCGCTAGACTTAGGATCTAGTGGATATATCCGTGGGGGTTCAAGTCCCTTCAGGTGCACCAATATTGTTTAATAGATACCTTAACTCCAAATAAGAGGAAAGGTATTTTTTAATTTCAAAAGCCGTGGCCAGCAAAATTTATCTGCATATTATATAGTAGGACGATAAGAATAAGGAATGAGGTAAATGCAAAAACAAACCACCTTTAATGAAGATACACTTGCTGATATGTTAGATGATGGAGTTGAAATTAGTAATGATAGTACGTTCTAAAAAACCTGAACCAGGTAATAAATTTTATAATACTAAAGCAAATAATGGTTATAGCACTTGTATAAAGGGAAGTCCTATTGATAAAGATTGTGATGTTTTAGCCAATTGTGTTGGCTATGCTTGTGGACGATTTAATGAAATAATTGGTAAAATGGCATATCCATCATTAAATTGTAATGCTGAAAATTTTATTGAAAGAGCCCAAAAATTAGGTTTAAAAGTGTCAATAGTCCCAACTCTTGGAGGCATAATGGTTTGGCAAAAAGGAAATGGTCTTTCCGGTAGTGATGGAGCAGGGCACGTTGCCATTGTGGAAAGAATTGATAATGATAATCAAATTTATACATCTGAAAGTGCCTATGGCTCAAAAGTATTTTATAATGTTTTAAGAAATAATAATAATGGTCGCTGGGGACAAAAAGAAGGATATATTTTTCGTGGTTGTATAATTAATCCAGCCATTATTAGTAGTGAATTTAAAGTTGGTGATTTAGTTGTACCTATAAAGCTAGTTAATTATAATGGAAAGCATTTAAAACAATACGACGAATATTATATAATTAAAGAAATAAAGAATGATAGAGTAGTATTATCTGCAAAAAGGAAAGAAAAAATGGTCATCTGGGCAGCGATGAATATTAACAATATTAAATTATATAAAAAGGTAAAGAAAAATTAGTTCTTTACCTTATTTTTGTCTGGCTAATTTCTTTGCATCGTTTTGCAAATAGCCATTTTTAATATATTTTTTATAAGCTTTAGTATATTCTTTAGCTTCTAATGCTCTTGCTTCTAATTCTTTTTGGGTAGTTGAAGTAAATTGATGTGATAAATATTCGCTTTCTTGCATTGGCACTCCATATCTATTTCCGTGGTAACCAATTTCTATATAAGGATATTTAGGGGTAATCCACCATCCTACAAAGTTTAATGTATCAAATAGTCTTGCTGGACCATTCCAAACATATTCCAATTTTTCATTTTTGGTAAATGAACCATAAAGGAAATCAATAATGGCTTGAACTCCAGGTGAAGTTTCAGGTGTTTCATTAATATATTCTAAGTATTTGCCACTACTATAAACCGAAAATTGTCCAGGATGAATAACTTGATGATAAAGATTGGTACCTGTGCCTTTGGCTTGTATTTTTTCAATTTCATTAACCCATCTTGAGCAAATGGTTCTATTATAAGCCGTATTAGTAACTGCATAACAACCAATATAACTTTCAGGTCCGGCTTCTGATAAAACTATGCCTTTAAAAGTATTAAATTCATCAATAGTAAGATGATAATTTTCTAAAATCCAAGCTAATTTTTCTTCATTAGTTTTTTCTGTTTCAATAATACCAAGTTCGATTAATTCTTTGGTGACTTGCACTTCAGCTGAAATTTTAGTTCCTAGTGAAATAATAGAGTCATTATTTAATGCGTCATACATTATATCTTTTATATCTTCTTCTTTAATAGGGGTTTCAATAGGTATTTTAGTATTTTCCTCTTCTTCAATATTATCTATACTAAAATCGCGATCACTTTCTATTAATGAAGAACTTAAAAAATATGGATCTATTGGTTCATATAAACTAGCTGTAGCAATACCGTAATCTTCTTTTTCTATTTGTTTATGTTTATTTTGTTTAAAACAACTATTAAGTAAAAAACAATAACAATTAATAAGAATTACAGAAGATAAAGTAATATTACATAATAATTTTAAACTATCCTTTTTGAACAAATTAAAAAATTTCATTTTAAATCTCCCCCTTTTGGACAACTTCTAATACTTTACTATAAAATATCCTCCTTGTCAAACCTTTTTTGCCATTTTTAATAAATTTCTGTTATAATGGTTATAAGGGTGGTGCTTAAATGATAGATATTAATAATATTCCTTATAAAGAATATTGGCTTAAAGAACTTGGCTACTTAGATATTGATTTAGATTTATTGGCAGTTAATTTATGTAACTTAATTAATTTTTATTTAAAAAGAAATTATACTTTTCAGAAAATTACGGTTAAAATAAGTACTTCTAGTAATATATCCTCTAATAATAGTAAAGAAGAAAAAAGATTTCTTTACATCTTAAGTGAAAAAGAATATAAAGATGAAGATTTTGCCTTTTTAACTAATAAACCATATATTAAGTATTATAATGCTCCATCATTATTTGTAAATAATCCTTTAGCTATAGATTCTAATGACTTTGTGATTGCCTTTAGTCAAAAAAGGTTAGATAAAATACTTTTAGGATGTCTGCAAGATGAGGTATTTATTCCTACTGATTTTAATGATTTAGCAAATAAAAAAGAAATTATCTTTAATAATCCAAATTATTATTTTATTACTAATTTTCTTAAAGAAATTATGCAATATAAAATAGATAATAATAAGCCTATCTTAACGGAGCAAGATATGGCTATTATATTAGATAATTTATTTAAAAGTAATGATTTAAATATAAGACTTGTTAATGTTTTAAAAATTATTGAAGAGCATTCTTGGGAGGCCATTCAAAATTTAACTCTAGATAAAATACTTAAGTTAAAAAAATAGTTTCCAATGTGAAACTATTTTTTAGTATCCTTTAACTCCTTCTAAAGATTCATCATTAATAACAAAATCGTTAACATCTATAATAGTATAATCTTTTTTATTATTTCTAACTATAACTTCTTTAATACCAGCATTAATAATCATTCTTTTACATAAAGCACAAGGTCTAGCATTTTCAACATATTCACCAGTTAGATAATCTTTTCCGACTAAAAAGAGGGTAGATGAGATCATATCTTTTCTTGATGCAGAAATAATGGCATTTTGTTCAGCGTGAACACTTCGGCATAGTTCATACCGTTCTCCTCTTGGAACATTCATCTTTTCTCTTAAACAAAACTTTAAATCACAGCAGTTTTTTCTTCCTCTTGGCGCACCAACATAACCTGTCGAAATAATTTCATCATTCTTGACAATCACAGCCCCAAAATTTCTTCTTATACAAGTACCTCTTTCTAAAGCTACCTCAGCCATATCTAAGTAATAATTAATTTTATCTTTTCTCATAAATACCTCACTTTATTAAATTATAAAAAATATTTTAGTTTTTGTAAATGAAATATTAAACTTTATCCATAATAAGAATGATGGTTATGAATAAAATGTTTTTTTTAAAAATTATAATTATATTACTTATTGGCCTTAATGCTATAACTTTTAGTAAAATATATGAGAAAGATGAAGCAGAAATGTGTTTCTTAGAGAAAAATAGTGATTATGTTTTAATTGAAAAAAATAACATTAATAGTATTACTTCATATTTATATAAAGATAACAATGATAATTATTTAAGTAAGATATATCAAAATAATAATGAAGTTGAGTTAACTGATTTAATCAAAAATGATCATTTAAATGAATTTAAACAAAAGATAGAAGACCTACTAGCTTTAAAATATCCTAAATTTATTGTTGAGGGATTATCTAAAGAAGGGGTAGTTAAATCTTATATTTTAAGAGATAATGAAATGGTTATTTATTATAATAATTATGTAACAAACCCCGAAGTAAATGAATTATTATATTTAAAAGTTAATTACAATGAAATAAAAGATTATTTAGAATTTACCACTCTTCTAGATAAAGAATATCAAAATGAATCAGGTTATAATTATACTAATGCCAAAAAAAGTGTGGCTTTTACTTTTGATGATAGTCCTAATAAAAATAAAACAAATAAAATAGTCAGTTACTTAAAAGATAATTTATTTAGTGCTACTTTTTTTGTTTTGGGTGAAAGAATGAAATACAATAAAGATTTAATTACAACCATCAAAAGTGGTGGTAATGAAGTTGGTAGTCATACATATCATCATCAAAATATGGCTAAAATGAGTGGTGAAGAAGTTATAAATGATTTTAATTTAATGAATGATCTATATAAAAGTATAACTAATGAAGAAATTAAACTTATAAGACCACCTTATGGGGTTATAAAAGATGAAGAAAAAAATTTGTTAAATGTTCCTATAATTTTGTGGAGTTTAGATACTAATGACTGGCGTCATCGTAATAAAGATTATATAGTTAATTATGTTTTAAATAATATTAAAGATGGGGATATTATTTTATTTCACGATTCTTATAATGAAACAGTGGAAGCTATTAATGAGCTTTTACCAATTTTATATAGTAAAGGTTATCAAGTAATGAGCGTATCAGAATTATTTAAATTAAAAGGCCTAACTTTAGAAAATAATCAAATTTATCATAATGCTAGAGGATAGCTAAATCAACATCTCCTCCTTTATCATCAATTTCGGTGTAGATTGATAAAGCCCCACCTACAAGAAAGACTAAAGTGGTAATAAGTCTTTCCATTGCCACTCTTTTTCGATCTGGATCTTTGTTAGTTCTTAAAATATTAATATCATCAATAGAGTCTAAAACAAAATAAAAATAAATAAAGAATGCTACAATTAAAAGAGTTAAAGTAATAACTCGGCCGTTATTACGGTATCTTTTATCTTTAGTAAATAAGTATTTTCTTTGAAAAGAATTAGCAATTAAAGAAAATATAACAATAAAAAAATAAATTAGCCATATAAAATCATCAATATTTAATTTATCTAATTTTCTTTTAAAACTATCCATACTAAATAATATTAAAAATTTATTTTCTTTAGCATAAAAATAAGGAGTTTAACTCCTTATAAAGATTCAATATTATTTTTATTATTACCCGCGACTAAATTTTTAATATTATCATCATTTGTATTATCTTCAAAAACATCAATTACTCTTAAGATTTCATCCATTGATGTAAAGCCTTCTAAAACTTTTATTAAACCATCTTTTAAAAGAGTAGTAATATCACTAGTATAAACTAATTTTCTTAAATCTTCTTTTCTTATATTATTGATAATAGCGTCTTTAATATCTTGATTAATTTCTAAAACTTCGTGAATAGCAACCCGTCCTTTGTATCCATTGATACACTCACTACAAGTTCCAGCAGTATAGATTTGTTCAACATCCATTCCTAAAATATTTTTAAATAATTTTTTTTCATAATCATTAGTAGGTCTACTAGTTCGACATTTAGGACATAATCTTTTAACAAGACGTTGAGAGATTATACCAGAAAGTGCACTACCAAGTAAATATCTTTCAATATCCATATCAAGAAGTCTTTCAATAGTGTTAAGTGAGTTATTAGTGTGAATAGTAGATAATACTAAATGACCTGTAATTGCTGCTCTAGTGGCAATTCTGGCTGTTTCTGCATCTCTAATTTCCCCAATCATTATAATATCTGGATCTTGTCTTAAAATACTTCTTAAAGTTGTTCCAAAATCAAGGCCAATTTCGCTCATAACTTGTACTTGATTAATGCCAGCAATTTTCATTTCTACAGGGTCTTCAACAGTAATAATATTCCGATCAGTTGTATTTAAAACTTGAAGCATTGAATAAACAGTTGTTGATTTACCACTTCCAGTAGCTCCGGTTACTAAAATAATTCCATTTGGTTTTTTAATTAATTTTTTAATTTTTTCTAAATTATTTTTTGATAAATTTAATGCTTCTAAACCATTTAAACTCATTTTATAATTTAATATTCTTATAACAATTTTTTCTCCATCAACAATAGGAAGACTAGAAACTCTTAAATCAACATCAACATTTTCAAAATTACCTTTAATTGAACCATCTTGAGGTAGCCTTGACTCAGTAATATTCATACCAGATATTATTTTTATTCTCGTAATTAAATTCTTTTTAACTGTTTGGGGTACTTTAGCGTATTCTAAAAGAGAACCATCAATTCTGATTCTTACAATTAAATCACTTTCTGTTGGATCAAAATGAATATCAGATGCACCCTTTTTAACAGCATCTAAAATCATTTCATTAACTATATCTACAATGGGTTTATTGTCATAATCAAATTCTCTAAACACAAAGTATCACCATCAACCTTACACTCATAATTATACAATAAAGAGTTTAATTAAACAATATAAATTTATCTAAAATATTTAGGTCTTTCTTTTAAAGAAACAAGTCTTTTAATACTTGCAATTTCTTTGCCTAGAATCTCTTCAGTTTCACTTTGGTAATTATTTATAAATTCATCTATCTCATAAATTCCTTTTTGTTCATTAAAAATATACTTTGGTACTTTATGTATCGCCCAACCCATTAATAAATAATTATAATATCTTTCATTGGTATTTGGATATGTGCTAGTAATTACTCTTGGCCATTTAGAAAAATCAAAATTTTGATGATAATCCTCCCCATATTTTGGAACCTTTAAAAATTCCCCTTCTGGGTTAAATCTTTCTAAAGAGTCATAACCTAGATATTCTACATAAATGTCTTTAACAAAAGATAAAAGTTGACGTAATTTTTCTTCTCGCACTAGATCTCTTATGTCACTAAAATCAGCTTTTTTAAAACGTTCTTTATATTTTATTTCAAGTGTCTCATCACTATCGATAGCTATTTTTCTTTGAATAGATTCAAAAAATCTTTGATTTTGGTAGGCATTTTTAAAAAACTCTAATAAAGCATAAGAAAATTTATCATATTCATTTATTTGGGGTCCATATGATTTACCGACATATTCACCTAATTCTTTTAAATGCTTTTGATAATTAATAAAATAATCATCTAGATTTTCAAGAAATTCTTCCATCGTTAAACTATTCAAAAAAATATCACTTTTAAATCCACGCATAACATATTCATCTAAGCCAGGATATTCTTGCTTTTCTGGGGGACTAGATATTCCTTCAATATATCTTTTTTTTAATTTTTTTATGGAAGTTCCTTTAATTATATAACTCACATAATAAAGATATATTTGAGTAACGGGATTAACCCAAGCATCGTGAAATCCTCCTCCAATAATTGTATTAAAGCCAACGATTTTGCCATCGGGTGAAAAATATCCAGCATAAGGTCTATTATTTCTTTCTTCTGTCCAAGTAATTGGATCTTCATAATAAGGTATTGTCATAAGCCCTCCAAAATTAGTTTTTATTATAAAATACAATTATATAAAAAGCAACTTTTTGAAACAAATTTAAGTAAATTAAAAGGAAATCCGTAAAAATACTTTTATATATATAGTGAAGGGAGAAATAAATTCTCTTCTAGAAAGGATGAAAATGACTTTAACTAAAAAAAGATTTTATACCCTTAAAATAGACCGGGTTTTTAAAGCAACTCTTTTAGATAATAAAAATAATTATCGCTTTTTAAATAAGTTATTAGAGGATATCTTAAAAGAAAAAATAAAAATAGTTGGTCTAGAAGTAAGTGAATTACCAATTTTTAATGTTAAGGGTAAAGTCCAAGT
>CANQKO010000043.1 GCA_947624505.1 uncultured Bacilli bacterium
GAGGATAGAATGAAAAAGAATATCGTATTTGGCTTATTGTTGCTTTGCGTTTGTTTTGCTCTTACTGGTTGTGGTTGCTCTAAAAAAGAATTTACCGTTTCTTTCAATTCTAATGGTGGTTCTTCTGTTTCATCTCAATCTGTTAAAGATGGTCAATCTGCTTCTAAACCTACTGATCCTTCTAAGGATGGTTATTCTTTCGTTGGTTGGTTCCTTGATTTAGATGATGATGATGCTTTTGATTTTAATTCTAAAATCACTAAAGACATTACTCTTTTTGCAAAATGGGCTCAAGGTCAAAGTGGTGAACCTTGTTCTAAAACTTGTAAGGACGGTTATACTTTAGATTCTAATAAATGCGAATGCGTTAAAAATGATGACAAAGATAACGATTCTGATGACGACTCTGTTGCGGTTAAATCTGTTTCTGTTGACAAGACTTCTGTTTCTTTAGTTGCTGGTAATAAGACTTCTATTAAGGCTTCTATTAACCCATCTAACGCTTCTAACAAATCTCTTAAGTGGTCTTCTAGTAATTCTAAAGTTGCTACTGTTGACCAAAATGGTAACATTACCGCTGTCGCTGCTGGTACTGCCACTATCACTGTCAAAGCTGCTAACGGCAAATCTACTACTATTAAAGTTACTGTCTCTGCTAAAAATGTAGATGTTATTAGCGTTTCTATTGATGGTGGTAACAGATCTTTAAAAGTTGGTGACTCTGTTGCGCTTAAGGCTACTATCAATCCATCTAATGCTTCTAACAAATCTCTTACGTGGTCTTCTAGCAAATCTGATGTAGCTTCTGTTGACAAGAATGGTAAAGTTACTGCTCGTGCTGCTGGTACTACCACTATCACTGTCAAAACTGCTAATGGTAAATCTGCTAGCGTTACTATTACTGTAACAGCTACTTATACCATTAAATTAACTGGTATTGTTCCTGCTGATGGTTCTGCTATTAAACAATACATTGCTGCTGTTTCTGACACTGCTGGTAAAGCCGTTACTGACTATAAATCTTTCTCTTACAATTCTCACACTATTAGAAATAATGGTGAATTTGTAAGAGCTGACTTCGTTAATCGTTCTGTTTCTACTGCTAAGCTTACTTTAGCTGATGGCTCTATTGTTGATGTTAAAGTTTCTTACGGTGATATTAATGAAACCGAAGTTCGTTAATTTTAATTTTTTAGAAAGGAAATAATTATAATGAAAGGCAAATATAAACTTTTTGCTATTGGTCTTGCTAGTCTTTGTGCTTCTGTTTCTGTTGCTAATGCTAAATCTATGACTGCTGCTGAAATCACTGAAGCCATTACTGCTCAAAACCCTAACGCTACTTACGCATATGTTATCGGTTCTTATGTTTTTACTGGTTCTCATATGCTTTCTACTAATGACGTTATGGTTGCTAGTAAAACTATCGAGTCCAATGACCCTGAAGATCAATATATTAATGTCTTAAGCCTTAATGAATCTACTAATAAGTGGGAATATGAAAAAAACCTTTTAGGCTCTCTTATTTCTAGTTCTACTGGTGCTGTTGACATTCAATATATTGATTACGTACCTACTAGTGATTCTGTTAATGTTGACAAAACTGTCGCTGACGAAATCACTAAATTAGGTGATGCTGATAATAACGCTATTATCTCTATTAACAAAAACGTTATTACTGTTAAAGTATCTGACGACCTAAGTGATGAAGCAATTAACACTGCAAAATCAACTTTAGCAGACGATATTTTTGAATTATTAGCATCAAATAAAAAAATAACATCTGTAGTTATTACACAAGTTGATGAAGATGGTGATGCTATTGGATCATCATTAACTATCACAGAAAGGACTTCAAAATCAAGTATTACATCAAAATTAAATTTAATTAATAGTAAGGAATCATTTACTATCGAAATTAAATTAGCTGATGATGTAGTTAATGCTGGTAAATATACCACTTACAATGTTGACTTCGTTAATGTTATTGATACTAATAAATATTTTGATGTAGCTAATACATATTTTGCTCAAGGCAATGGTACTAACTATACGTTAACTTGCCGTGAGGATGACCAAAAATGTAATCCAGTAATGAACATTTTAAAACCTAATGAAGATTTTGTTGATGTTGATTATTTAGCTAAAGTTATTAGAACCGCTTTAGATGACACTAAAAATATTGACAGAGTAAAAATTGTTTTAGGAGATAATAGAGCATCTTCAACATATACTAGCACTAGTACCGAAGATGTAATTAAAACTTCTATTACTAATTTAATAAAAGGAATAATTGGAGAAAGTGGAAAATATTCAGATGTTGCTGCTTTAAAAACTATTACTCTTACATTTACACTTGTTGATGGTAAAACTGTTTCTGTTTGGGGAGAAAACAACAAATCTGAAGAATATGTAATAACTATAGATTCATATCTTGATATTGACGGAATAGTTGATTATATTATTTATAAAAATACAAAAGCAGGTGGAAATGGATGGTATAGTAGCAACTATAAGCTAAGTCGTAGTGATTCGAAAGGAAATTTAATATTTGATGTTATATTAGATAATAACGCTCTATATAAACATTCTAATCCTGATAGAACACTTGATCAAGTTTTTGATTCTTTTGGAAATTCTGAAATAAAGAGTGCTTTAGGACTTGACGCATATAAAGATAAGGGAATTTATTTAGCAATTTATGGTGGTGCTATAAGCGAAGAAGATGCTATAAAATGTGACAATTCAAGTTGTAATATAGCTAATATTGTAAAAAAATTAGCAGGATTAGCTGACAATGTTACTTTAGCATCTGGTAAGTTAACTTTATCAATGTTAAAAGGCTTAGATGTTAAAGTTAAATTTGTAGTTACAGATGAATCAAAATTAATGGATGTTATTCAAGGTACTGTTGGCTATGATACTGATGAAGAAGGAAACAGATATAGAACTGTAACTTATAACTTAGGATTTAATATTGACAACTTTAATATTAATGAAGCATTCTTAAAAAGTATTGTTAATTCTAATTATGCAACAGCAGCATTTGTACCTGCTAAAGAAGCTACCACAACTACACCTGCGACTCCAAATACATTAACTTATACTTTAAAGAATGTTGAAACACCTTTAAAAGATATTGTTGGAGTTGCTAATGGAACTGGTTTCTATAATACACTTTCTAAATATGCTAAACTATTTAGTAGCGTAAAAATTGGAGAAAAAGAAATTTCACTAGCTAGTGAAGAAGAATTTAAAACTTCAATAATTGCTGCTCTTGGTGTTGATGAAACTGATACATTAGAAACTTTAAATAATAAAACCTATAAAGCTCATTTAGTTTTAGCAGAAGGTGTAAATCCTAATGCTGATACGAATAGTTTTGATTTCGATTTAGTATTTAAATTTAACGTTGCCAACTTATCTGGAACTGATAAACTTAGTGATAAATTAAATTCATCTAGTGTTGTTGTATTAGAAAATAATAAAACTTATGATGAAGGAACATTAAATTTATCAAATGCCAGTGTTGTAATTAGAGGTAATGGCTCAACTATTAAAGGCGACATTAATATTAAAAGCAATAGCTCAGTTAAGTTAGAAGATGTTACTATTGAAGGTAAAATTACTGTCAATAATGGTGTTACTATTAAAGGCGATAATGCTACTATAAATGGCGCTATTGATGCATCTAATGCCAATGCAAAAGTTTCAATTGATAATGTAACTATTAATGGTACAAACGATGCATTAAATCTTACAGAAAATTCATTACATGCTGTTATAAATGCTTCAAAAGACAAAGATTTTGTTTTAACAAATTCAAAAATCAGTTATAAAGGCGGGGTTACTGTTCCTAATAATGGTAATGAAAGTAATGATAAAAAATATGTATATTCATTAATTTATGCTAATGGTAATGCTACAATTACTGGCAATACATTTGATGTAACTAATGTTAAAAATCCAATTGAATATAAATATAGCGAAACTGCTAAGAATGTCGTTATTTCTGATAATGAATTTATTGAAAATAACTATGTTAGCGGTGATGCACATAATATTATTTCATTCTATGGATTTAAAACAGGTGCAACTGTAACTATAAAAGGTAATAAATTTGAATATGCACATTGGGCAATTAGAATAAGTGATAGTAGTAGTGAGAAGAAGGCTACAACTTATATAATTACTGATAATGCTGTAGAATCAAATAAGTTGGAATATAAAGATGAACCTAGAAAAGTTGCTGCATTTATTGGAGTTCAAGCGCTAAAACCTAATGATGATTTAAGTAATATTACTATTAAATATGCAAATAATACTATAAAAAATGGACAATATTTAACAGGTAAAATTTATACATCAGATGAAAACTTAGAAAATCAAAATGTTTTAGTATATGCTTATCATAAATCTTCTACTTCATTTGCAGAAGGTAAATTACCAACTGTTACAACTTACATAGCTGAAGATTAGTAATCAAAAAAGAGTGGAATTTCCACTCTTTTTTATATTGTGTCAGATCTTTTTCGATTTAATCATCATTACATTTTCCAATATATTTCAATTATTTTATCAATAAAAATCCGTTATTAACTCAAAAATAAATTAAATATCAGTTCTTCCAAGAAGAAAGTCTATGGCACTTATTTGTTTTATACCATTATAATTAACTGTATCATAATCTAAAGTTATGATATATTTAGGGTAATTATCTTTTATTTCTTTAAGTGGGGCTAATTCTCTTATCAAAGTATTTTCATCTCTTACAGATAAAGATACTTGAATATATTTTAATCCATCATTATTTTTAACAACAAAATCAATTTCTTTATTATTATACTTTCCAATAAATATTTCATAATTTCTTCTCTTTAATTCTAAATAAATTATATTTTCTAAAATACTACCAGTATCTTTTATTTCTCCTAAAAGAAAATTTCTAAGTCCTATATCACTTAAATAATATTTATCTCCAGTTTTTAAATATTCTTTTCCTTTAATATCATATCTAGATACTTTATATATAATAAAACTATCTGTTAAATAAGTTAAATAGTTTTCAATTGTATTAACTGATATTTTTCTATTATTAGAATTTAAAGCATTGGTTATTTTATTTGTAGATAATAAATTACCAATATTATCAAATAAAAATTTAATTGTACTATCTAATATCATTATATCTTTAATATTATTTCGATATATAACATCTTTTAATATAACTGTATTATATATTCCATCTAAATAATTTAATATTAATGTTTTATCATTATTTAAATTGATTAAATATGGAAATCCACCATTTTCTATATATTCTTGATAAGCTTTTAATTCATTAGTACTTTTAGTTGCTTCATAGTATTCTTTGAATGATAAAGTAAGCATATGAATTTGCATATATCTTCCAGTTAAATAAGTAGCTATTTCTCCAGATAACATATAAGAATTTGAACCAGTAATATATAAATCGACATTATCTTTTATAAATAGCCCATCAACTGCTTTTTCAAAATTAGGTAAGACTTGTACTTCATCTAAGAATATATAATTCTTTTTTCTTTTTAATAATTTATTATCTATATAGTCATATAATTCTTGCCAATTATTAAATTTCATATCATCAGGATTTTCAAAATTCAAACTAATAATTTGTTCTTTGTCGACTCCATTATTAAGTAAATAATTTTTATATAATTCAAATAAAGTAGATTTACCACATCTTCTAATACCAGTTACAACTTTAATTATTTTCTTATCTTTTAATTTGATTAAAAAATCTAAATAATTTTCTCGATTTATCATATTATACACTTTCTTTCTTTGTTAAAATAATTATATTACAAAAAAACGATTATGTAAAGTTTTTTCATTTTACTGAAAAAACTTTATAATTTTAAATGCTTTTTTCAGTAGAAGATTTTATAGGTTGCATATTATTTTCTTATGAATTTTTATCTGGCGTCAGAAAATTTCGAACCACAGGTTCGAAATTTATAACAAATTCAAGATGATTAAATGAAAGATCTGTTACAGCTACTTATACCATTAAATTAACTGGTATTGTTCCTGCTGATGGTTCTGCTATTAAACAATACATTGCTGCTGTTTCTGACACTGCTGGTAAAGCCGTTACTGACTATAAATCTTTCTCTTACAATTCTCACACTATTAGAAATAATGGTGAATTTGTAAGAGCTGACTTCGTTAATCGTTCTGTTTCTACTGCTAAGCTTACTTTAGCTGATGGCTCTATTGTTGATGTTAAAGTTTCTTACGGTGATATTAATGAAACCGAAGTTCGTTAATTTTAATTTTTTAGAAAGGAAATAATTATAATGAAAGGCAAATATAAACTTTTTGCTATTGGTCTTGCTAGTCTTTGTGCTTCTGTTTCTGTTGCTAATGCTAAATCTATGACTGCTGCTGAAATCACTGAAGCCATTACTGCTCAAAACCCTAACGCTACTTACGCATATGTTATCGGTTCTTATGTTTTTACTGGTTCTCATATGCTTTCTACTAATGACGTTATGGTTGCTAGTAAAACTATCGAGTCCAATGACCCTGAAGATCAATATATTAATGTCTTAAGCCTTAATGAATCTACTAATAAGTGGGAATATGAAAAAAACCTTTTAGGCTCTCTTATTTCTAGTTCTACTGGTGCTGTTGACATTCAATATATTGATTACGTACCTACTAGTGATTCTGTTAATGTTGACAAAACTGTCGCTGACGAAATCACTAAATTAGGTGATGCTGATAATAACGCTATTATCTCTATTAACAAAAACGTTATTACTGTTAAAGTATCTGATACTATTAGTAGTTCTACTTATACTACTTTAGCTGATGATATTATCAATCTATTGTCTTCTAACGACAAAATTGCTTCTATTGTGATCTCTCAACTTGATGCTGATGGCGAAGTTGTTTCTAACTCTGCTATTGCTGTTACTAAAAATACTTCTAAATCTACTATTTCTAGTAAATTTAGTACTTTAGCCGCTGCTAATTCTTCTTTTACTATTGAAGTTAAATTAGTTGATGGCGTTGTTAATGCTGGTAAATATACTACTTATACTGTTAACTTTGTTACTATTGTTGATACTGATAAATTCTTTACTAGCAACAAATTAACTAATGGTGCTTATTACACTTTTGATTGTACTGAATCTGAAAATGGTAATTGCTCTCTTGTTTTAGATTTAAA
>CANQKO010000044.1 GCA_947624505.1 uncultured Bacilli bacterium
TCGGTTAATATGCCTATTGATTTAAATATTGCATATGCTGAATATCATTATCAGTCATAATGTTTAACACAACCTTTGCCTAAAAAAAGTTCTTCCAAAAATTTCTGGAAGAACTCATTTAAATTATCGTTTTTTATTCTTTATCATTATTTTTTTGTTTTGGATTAGGAAAGCCATAATGTTCATAAATTTTAGTTTCAATTTCATCGGCCATATCAGGATTTTCACGAAGCATCAACTTAACATTTTCACGACCTTGGCCAATTTTTTCGCCATTATAAGCATACCAAGCTCCACTTTTTTCAATAATGCCTATTTCACTCGCAATATCGACAAGTTCACCTTCGTGAGAAATACCTTCACCATACATAATATCAACACTTGCCGTTTTAAAAGGTGGGGCTACTTTATTTTTAACAACTTTAATATTTGTCTTATTACCAAATACTTGCTCACCTTGTTTTATTTGTTCTCCTCTTCTAATATCAAGACGGATTGTTGAATAAAACTTAAGGGCTCTACCACCCGGTGTTGTTTCCGGATTACCAAACATAACGCCAACTTTTTCTCTTAATTGATTTATAAATATCGCCGTGGTATTGGTTTTATTAAGAGTACCCGATAACTTTCTTAATGCTTGACTCATTAATCTGGCTTGAAGACCTACGTGACTATCTCCCATTTCCCCATCAATTTCTGCTTGAGGAACTAAAGCAGCAACAGAATCAATTACCACTAAATCAATAGCTTCACTTTTAACTAAGGCATCACATATTTCTAATGCTTGTTCACCAGTGTCTGGTTGACTTAATAAAAGTTCATTAATATCAACCCCTAATTTTTTCGCATAAACAGGATCAAGGGCGTGTTCAGCATCAATAAATGCCGCTCTTCCACCTGCTTTTTGAGCTTCAGCTATGGCGTGAAGTGCAATTGTTGTTTTACCAGATGATTCAGGCCCATATATTTCAATAATTCTTCCTTTCGGAAACCCACCTACACCTAAGGCAATATCCAAAGTAATTGAACCACTACTAGTCACATCAATTTTAATATGTTCGTCAGTCCCCAACTTCATAATAGCACCAGCACCAAATTGTTTTTCAATATCTTTTAGTACTTGTTCGAGTGCTTTATCAGTATTTTTTTCATCTTTATTTTTACTCATATTTTTTCATCCTTCACTCTCTGATAAAACCATTTTATCTTAGAATTTTTAGAATGTCAATACCGAAACGAACTTTTGTTTAAAAAAATAATGAATATCTAAAATTCATTATTTTAATCTTCGTTTTCTTTTTTTATCCCTTTGTATAGCTTTTAAACTATAAACAATTTCTTCCATATTTACTTTACTTAAATCATAATTGGCAAGTACACTTAAAGCTTCTTCAATATCTTTTAATGTTACGCTTTTTTCTTTAGCAAGTTTTGGATCAATTAATTTTACTAAATCAAGGTATTTAATAAAATCTATAACATTTACATTAGTTTTATCAGCTACTTTTTTATTTTGATCATCTATTCCTAAAAGATCAGAAGAACATTCAATATCTTTATAAATTTTACAATTTCGATAATTATTGGCCCATGTATCCCAAAAATACGTACTTCTTAAATAAGTATAGATATGAATACTATATTCACCATAATATTCTACAATACCAATAACTAATTTTGTCGCATCATAATGCATCATTTCTTCTTCTTTTTTACTTATCTTTATTTTAACCCTATTTAACTCTTCTTCAAGACTTTGAAGTTCTTTAAATAATTCACTTTTTTTGTTAACAAGTTCATCAATATTATCTAATATAGCATATTTAGTTAATAATTCTCGATATTTTAAATCTAATTCTTCATATTCTTCTCTTTTTTTTAAAATATCTTCATCTATACTAGTTAATTCATCTCTTTCACTTGGTAAAGTTTCCATAATCCACTTCCTTTTGTAGTAAAATATTATAAAAGTTATTAAGCAAAAAAACTCATAATCAACTATTTCAAGTTCTCTTTATTTTCATCATCACGATAATTATTTCCCAAAAGTTCTATATCATCAGTTAAATATTTAATTCTTTCAATAATTCTTTTAGCTTTAATAACATCAATACTATTATTAGTAATACTCATTACTTTTTCAAGTTCTGTTATATTTAAATTAGAAGTAAAGAATGTTGGCATAGCATTATTCATTCTTGTTTGTAAAATCGTTCCAATTATTTCATCTCTTCCCCATTCTGTTACTTTTTCCGCTCCAATATCATCTAAAAGTAATAAATCAACATTTTCTAAATAATTGATTTTATCCCCTATTTCATCAAAATTTTCTTTTAGATTTCTAAGTAACTCCGGCACATAAATAATCTCGGTTGTAATACCAAATTTATTTTTTAATTCATTAAATAAAGATGCCACAATAAAAGTTTTACCTGTTCCAAAATTGCCGTGTAAATACAAGCCCTTACTAGTTTGATAAGGATTATAATTATCATAATATTCTTTAATCCATTTAATAAGTTCACTTCTATTTTTAGTGATTTTAATATCTTTTATTCTCGCATTTTCTAAAATACTATCTTTCGTTTTCTTATTCATCTCTTGTCTTTTAGCTTGTTTTTCATATTTACAAGGAATATATGTAAATCTTAAATTACCTTCAATTATTTCGGGAAAGAAAACATAACCTTTATATTTATTAGCACAAGTAAATAAATTATGACAATTTTTACAATTATTTAATTCTTCCACAGAATCTAATAATTTCATTGTATTATTCTTCGCATCTTCTTCACTAATTTTAACTTTTTTTACTAAAGCTTTGTAATCATCATTTTTAATAGCTTCTAAAAACTCTTGATCTTGTTTTTTTAATATTTCTTTTTTATCAACTTTTATATTCATTATTTAAACTCCTTTAGTAAATTCTTTAACTCTTCTTCTTCCTTTTCCGTTAATTCATCTTCTTCAATTTTCTTATTAAACCACACTGGTGTTTCTTCAATTTTTCTCTTAACTTCAGGAATCTTTTTCATTAATTTCTTATGTTCTTTTTCCGCAAATTCCATTGCTTCAGAAGCGGTTTTTAAACCCGCTCTTTTCCACTGAGCAGCGATAGTTTCAACATAAGCTTTATTTAAACTATTATTATTTTTTCTTAAAACATAATCAATTAAAACATTTACAACGGAAGGAGTTAATTCTAAATCAATCATTAAACTTTCTAAAAGTTTTAAATCTCTAGCAGTTGGTTCAGCACCGTGATATTTATTTCTTAAAAAATCATAAGGAGAAGTATTTTCAAAAACAGCAATTATTCTTCCTCTTTTTGAATTATCTCCTAAAGGATTTTTAAGATACTCTGGTTGCGTTCGATATATTAAAGTTGGCAATGTTCCTTTTTTAAATTGATAGTCTTTACGAGCAACAATTCTTAGCCCATTTTTATCAATTGTACCATATTCATTTAAAACACTTCTAATAAGCTCCGTCATTTTTAAAGTATCTATATTATATATAAAAGCTAAATTATTAATTAATTCTCTGGTTTTACGATTAAAGGCTCTTTCATTGATAATACCTTTAGGAATACTAGCCATTATTTCATCAAAATTAATTTTTGATAAAACTTCAATTGATGAAGTCATTTTATCTCTAACATCATCTTTTAAAGTAAATTTCGATGTATCATAAACTTCATCTAATTTTTTCGTAATATCGGTATATTCTTTCAAATCAATTTTAGGATATTTATACATTTCTTGTAAATTTTCATATTCTTTACTACCAACATTATTATATAAAACAACATTTAAGATAGGATGATTAAAAAATTCGGCTGGAGTAAGAGGTGAATATATTTCATAAACATAATCATTAACATTACCATTTCTAACATAAGTTTTTAAAAGGCCAAAAGACTCTAAAGTTTCTCTTGCTAATTTTATGCCCCCAATACCACTTTTTAGGGAAACCATTAAATGATGATGATTTAAATCAACACTCATTAAATTACCAACCCCTAAATCATTCCATAAAGTAAAATATAAAGACACAGCCAAAGAACCAATTAAAGGGGCATAAAGATTAATAATAATAGATTTATCAGTATCTGATAAAATACTTTTATTTATGACTATATAACGATCTGCTGGAAGTAGTGTATAATCCATTATTATCACCTAAGCCTTTCAAACTCTATTATAAAGGAAAGTAAATTTAGAAACAAGATTTATTTTTAATATCCTATTATTTTGTTCTTTTATATCCTTTAATTTCTTTCATTAAATCTTCATAAATAAGATGAATACACAATTTTTTGACACTATAATCTAATTTGTTTTGATATTCAATAGGAATATTTTCTTCAATAAAATCTTCTATTTTAGATTCTACTTCTTCACCATTATTTAATAATATTTTTATCGTTTGTAATTTAAGTTTTATAATGTGATAATCAAAATGAGTACTATTTCTTTCGATTAAAGGATAAACTTTTAATATTTCTCGTAAATATTCTTCCCCATTTTCTATTAAAGCATCTTCTTTAATAAATATTGTTTGTAATTTTTGGGTATTAAAAACATTATCATCTATTTCTTTAATCGTAGTAGGAAGTATTAAACTCTCAAATTCTTGATCAAAAAAAGCATTATTCTTTATGGCTTCTAAACCTTCATTTAAATAAACTTCTTCAAAAGGTATATTAATATGCCAATTTATTCTTTTTAAACTTTTAGGAGTCCATAAAGATTTACCTTTAGCATTTTCTTTTAAATATTCTACTAAGGCACTATCCCGATAACTTAAATCCATATTATTTATTTCGGTTATTCCTTCAGGAAGGCAAAAACCATAATCATCATCTTTTATATAATATTTATAATATAAATAATAAAACTCAGCTAAATCATCAGGGATATTAATTATATCATCTTGATGTTTAAATTTTATACTTCCTTTATAAACCTTAAAATATTTAAATAATAAAGCACTCTCTAAAGTAAAAAGATTTTTATCATAAGTGAAAGCCCCTCTTTCATTAAGTCCTTCATCAAAAATAATTAAATCAGTTGATAAGGCGATATTACTAAATAAATGGTTAAGTTTCCTCTCTTTAAAATTAATTAATTTGTTGAGTTTTTCAAATTTTGTCGATACAAAATATTTCATTCTAGAATCATCATACATAATGGTACTTATGAAGTTAAATAGGAAATAATCATTTAAAACTTCTTCGCATTTATACTCGCCTTTTTCTGTAGTAAATAAATTTCTAAATATTTTTAAAACTTCATTATATTCTTCAGTATTTAAAACTTCTAAGTTAGGAAGAACTGTTTTTAACAATTCATCAATTTGTAAATAAATAACTTTTTTATAGTAGGCTTTTTCTTCTTCATCTTCTATCTTATCGTAAAAAATTTCACTTAAACCATTTTCACTCAATTCTAAAGCTGAACATTTTAACCTATATAAATTTTCAAAATCATCATTAGTAAGAATCATATTTGCTATTTTAGATAAATATTTTTCTTTATATTTTACCGGTACCCTACTTTTATCAAAATCGTAAGGAATACGATCACTATTTTTAAACTCTTCTATTAAAATATTTATTTGTCTTAAAAGTTCTTCTTTATTCTCATAAACATAATCAGCTTTCTCTAATTTAAGAAAGTGATTATCTAGTACTTCTTTCTTTTGCTTATATTTATCATAATTATTATTAATAAAATCATCCAATGTTTTTTCTGTTTCCATAACTTTAGCTAACAAATTATTTAATTTAATGACACCATCAGTTCTTATCATATATTCATTAAAACGCAAAATCTCAAATGATTCTTCGGAAATATTTATCTTAAATATTTGTAACATTGCTCTTAAATTTTTTAATCTTTCTATCAATTTATCATAGATTTGTTGAAATACAAAAGCATAAAAAGAATTCATTAAGTAACTATATGAAAAAACTTTAAAAGACGATAAAGATATTTCAATATCCATATCTAAATCATCATAATGAAAAATAATATTATCTAATTTTGAATCAATAAAATTTCCTTTTTTATAAAAATTGTTTGTAAACATTTCATCACCTAAAGATATAAATTTAGATGGGACTATATTATTAAAAGTAATGTTTTTTAGAGTTTCAAAATCAAAAACCGTGCTACCAACAGTGCTAACAATATGTTCCATAGTACTAGGAATAGTTATGCTATCAAAAATTTGATTAGAAAAAACATTGTATAATAATTCTTGTAGTCCTTCATTTAAAATTATTTTTTTAGCTTGACAATTTTTTTCAAATAATGTTCCTTTAATACTTTTTAAAGTACTTGGTAAGTATACTACTTTGCCATTAGCATTCTCCTCAATTAAATTCAATAACTTATTAATGTTTTCATCCTTAGATATATTAGCTCTATTAATTTTTTCAATACCTTCAGGTAAATAATATTTATCATTATCTGTTTTTATTTTTGTAAGATATAATTCATAAAAACTATTAATTAAATCTTGCATCTTACTCATATCTTCAACTTTATAAAATTTGTCACTTAAAAAACCTAAAGATAAAGCAGATTTAAAAAAGAAAAAAGTTTTTAGGGGAATAGTAGGTGTGAAGCAAAATATTCCATAAAGATGGGCTGCATTACCACTAGTACTATAATAAGAACCTACTCCAACTTTATAATTATCATAAAAGTTAGATAATTCACTTTTTTCTATTGCTAATAATAAATTTAATAAATATTTATTTTCTAATATTTCTTCATAATTTATTTCATTATTACCATATTTTAATCCCTCAATTAATAAAGAAATTGCCTCTTCTATATCGCCTTTAAATAATTCATTAAAATATTCATTTCTTCCCATTATGATATCTTGAATAATGCTAAATATGATATTTTGATAATAT
>CANQKO010000045.1 GCA_947624505.1 uncultured Bacilli bacterium
AATTTCAAACAAAAACGAGAATATTTTTCCCGTTAATGTTTTAAAAATTTTAAGACATTTTCAAAAACTATTGACATATCATTTGCATTTTTTATCTTTTGTATTCTCTAAAGTCAACTACTCTATCTTCATCAGGATCAATTTCAAATATTATTTTTTGCATTTTTGATGAACTTTTACCTGATTTATCGGTTATTGTATAAAGTATCCAATATTGATCTTTTTCTTTTTCATAATATACTATATGACTAATATTATAATCAGTACTATCTTCATAAACAGTTAAATGCTTATAATTAATATCGTCGATGGTTCGAACATAATATTCATTACTTTCAAAAGTTATTTGCGGAGTCATAATATCTTTGGGATTATTATAATCTTTAACCCAAAATTTCTTTCTTCCTGATGCCACAAATCCCTCTTTACCTTTATATTCAATTTTATACCAATAGTAGACTTTACTACTTTCGTTATCAATATCTAAAACTTTATAAATCTCACCTTTATTTACTTTACCCAGTGATTTAGCTTCAGCACTAGCTTCTTCTCTAACATTAATAGGTTTATCATAAATTATTTCAATATACCATCCTGATTTAATATTTTCTTCTTCTTTTTTCTCTTTAACTTCTGTAAAAGTAAAATATAAAAATACTCCCAAACCAATAATTCCTAAAAATAATAAACATTTAAAAACGCCCTTCATCTATTCACCTCACTAAAATTATAACATACAAATTCTCTTTTTTTCCAAAAAGTTTCATAAAATGACTTGCATTTTTCATCTATTTATTATATACTTAACAAGTAACGCGGAGAATATTAAAATGGGCTTGTAGCTCAGCTGGTTAGAGCGCACGCCTGATAAGCGTGAGGTCGGAGGTTCAAGTCCCCCCAGGCCCACCATTTTGGCCCGTTGGTGAAGTGGTTGAACACACATGCCTTTCACGCATGCATTCATGGGTTCAAATCCCGTACGGGTCACCAATTTTGTCATTAACTCGATTTACTTCGAGTTTTTTTATACTCGACATTCTTTTTAAACAATGTTATAATCTTTGACAGTTGGTGATGTTATGCAAAATAATTTAGAAATAAACTGGACAGATAGAGAACTATTAAGAAACTTTTTTATAACTGTCTATGATTGGATGCTTAATCATATAAATCCATCTAAAGAAGATTTAAAAGAATTTATTAATATGTATACAATTTTTATTAACGATAATAATTTAAATGATAATCCCATTTTAAAACTTTTTCTTTTCGAATTAAAAAATGATTTATTAACTAAAAAGGAAAATGAAATAGGTATTATTAAAAATCATTATCAAATTATTAAAAGTCCCTTATTTATGCAGAATAAAGTAATACTTAAATGGTATCGGGAAAGCAAATTAGAAAGACATTTATTTAATTATACAAAAGAAAGGAAAAGATAAAAAAAGAAGCAATTAATGCTTCTAATCGACATCAGTTCTTGATAAAATCATTGCTGGTGTTTTTTTAATGGTATTATATACTGGTAATAATCCTACCACTAAATTAAAGACAAAAACTAAAATAATACTAAATAAATATGTAAAAATATTTATCATAATTAAACTTTCTATAAATGATATATTTCTAAAAGAATATAAAATGTAGGCCATTAAAGTAATACCAGGAATACTAGATACAATTGTAACAGCAATAACTTCTCCCATAAACATTTTATAAATATCACTTTTCTTTACACCAATTGCTCTATATATACCTACTTCTTTAATTCGAGATAAAAAGGATGCTCTAATCATTAAAAGAATTTCTACTAGGGAAACTAGTAAAATAACCCCAGATACAATAAGGGTAGTTACAATACTTTCCTTTCTACTACTTAAATATATCTCTTTAGCATAATCATATGCATCTTTGATATTTATATTATGATCTTGAAAATACTTCATTACTTCTTCTTTATTATTACTATAAATACTTAAAGTATTAGCATTACTAATTAAATTATATTTAACAGTATTATTATTAACTAATAAATAATTATATCCATCATTAATATAATTTTCATAATACCCTACTACTTTTAATTTTTGGTTATTTATTTTATAATCAGTCAAACTATTTAATTCATAAATATTTAAATTATTATTTAAAATTATTTCATAATCATTTATTGGTAATCTTCCACTTACTAATTTAATTTGCTCTTTATATAATTCATAATCAATATATTTAGGTTCTGATTTATCATTATAAATTTCCACATCAGTTGCACTATTAGCAAGAATATTAATAAATAAATCTTTACTAGTATAGATACTTGGATCTTTTAAATCAGTAATTCCCACAATAACAAATTTATCTAAATTATCTAAATACAATTCGTGATTTAAAAAGTCTTCTACTTCACTAAATCCTCCTTCATTAGTGAAGTTGTCCATAATTACATTTTCAATCGTCATTTTATCTACGACTAATTCGTACCTATTATTAGGCATTCTGCCCATTATTAAATCATCTTTATTAATTAAATCTATACTAGCAAGACTACCCGTAAAATTAACAAATATATTATTAGATTGAATAAATTTATCATAGTAAAATTTAAAATTAACTATACTACTTCCAGGAATAAGATAATCAACACTATTTAATTTTTCAAAATTTAGATAATCATCAACTTTTATATTATTAATATTACTTGTTAAATAATTACGATTAACATTAACAAAATCTTGATCATTTATTTTAAGGGTAGCAAAAATAGTAGCAATAGCATACATAATAAACATTCCTGAAAGGAAGAAACCTCCTAATAAAAATTTTTTTAATAAAGGATAATTCAAAACTTTTTTAAAACCATAAGGGATAAATGTAAATACTTTAAATATACTACTATATTTTTCTTTAATATGTTTATCGCTAATACTTTCAATATCAAAATCATTAGTAATTAATTTTTTATCTATTTCTTTATAATGGTCATCAATTAATTTAATACTAGAATTATTATCAATTACTTCCATTTTTTCATTACTATTATTTTCAATATAAATACTGCCATTTTTAATAGCTATATTTATATTTATTTCTTCTTTATTATTCCGATAAACATTAATATTGACATTATCTTCTTTTATTCTATCAATATTTTCATAATCTTTTAAATAAATATAATTATCTATTTCATAATCTAGGCTATGATTACTAGTATTTTGATAAGCAAGAACTATGCCACCATCCTTAAATTCAATTATATCAGTAGCGTAAAAACGAGCTAATTTTTCTTCGTGCGTAACTAAAATGACTAAATACTTAGTAGAAATACTTTTAATAATATTCATTACTTCTAAACTATTTTTACTATCTAAATTACCAGTTGGTTCATCAGCTAAAATTATCTTCGGGTTTTTAACTAAAGCTCTTGCTATACCTACTCTTTGTCTTTCTCCACCCGAAAGCATATTAGCTAGACGATTTTTATATCTTTCCATTCCAACACTTTTAAGAGTATATAAAACTCGCTTTTTTATTTCTTCGTCATCTTTAATTCCAATTAACTTTAAAGATAAAGCTACATTTTCAAAAACTGTTTTATTATCAATTAATTTATAATCTTGAAAAATATAACCAATATTTAGATTCCTTATTTCATCTAGTTTATTAGTTCTTACTTTTGTTATTTCTTCACCATTAACAAAAATATGACCACTTTGAACTTTATCAAGGCCCCCAATAGCATTTAAAACGGTTGTTTTCCCACTCCCAGAAGGACCAAGAATAGCCACTAATCCATTAGAAGGAAAAGAATAACTAACATTATTGATAACGTGAATCTCATTTTTCTTATGATAATTAAAATACTTATTAACACTATCTAACTTTAACATTATTCTTCCTCCTTATATGTTTTAATAATTGAATTTTTAAATATTTTCCTTCCATATCTTAAACTTATTAATAAAGATAATAAAAGTAATATTAAATAAACGATAATATAATCAATTACTTTCACATATCTTGTTATATCTTTAAAATAACTTAAATTAATAATATTTCTTTGGACAAGATAAAGGAAAATGATAAATAACCCATAGGTAAATGTTGCTAAAGTAAACATCTCATTCATTAGTATATTTACACATACTTTCTTACTACTACCAAGACTACGTAATGTAGCATAATAACTATTTCTTGATTTATATATTATTCTAATTAAGAAATAAGCAATAAAGAATAAAGTAAGAATTAAAACAATTGTCACTATTACTTTTAAAACATTAAATAATTTATTAATAAATTCACTATCTCTAGTTGTATTATCTCTTATTAAAAATGTTTGATAACCCATTTTATTTAATTCTTTCTTAACATTTTTTAAAACACTGATATCTTTAACAAAGACACTACTTTGATAATTATCTTTTTTAAATATTTTATTATAATCTTCTCTACTTATATAAATAATATTATCATTTTCATAAGTAACATTAAGTTTTTTAATATTTTCCATATTATAAGTATCTTTAATAATTAATTGATAATCTGTATTATAGTAAATATTTTGATTATTAATATTGATTTCTTTATTTTGATAATCTTTAAAGAAAAAATCACTAAGATATGCAAACCCTTCAGGAACTTTTTCACTTATCTTTATTTGTAAATCACTTATAGTTTGATTATCTATCTTAACTGAAACATTACTATAAAATGGTAATTCTATTTCTAATAATTCATCTCTTAATTCTTTAGGTAAATAAAATTTATTAGTATAATTATTATAACTATCATCATATAAAATACCTACTATTTTAACATTTATATCTGTTCCATCAATATTATATTCTTTATCTAAAATATCTTCATATTCTAAATAATAACTATTTTTATTGCCAATAAATATTACTTCATTTTTCTCCTTAGGTATTCTTCCTAAAGATACTTTATCAATATCTTTTAAATAAAGTAAACCATTTAAATATAAATAATCACTATTTAAATATAATTCATAATCATTTAATAAATCTTCTTTAACTAAATAATCTATATCTTTAATATTTTTTATTTGTTCATAATCTTCATCGGTAAATAGTTCTTTATTATTTTTATTAATAATAATTCTTTTATTATCAGTATTATAAAAAACTCTTGAATAACCATAATTTTCTTCGTATTGAGCTACTTTAAAAGCACTATAATTACTAATTAAAGTTATGCTAATAAGTAAGAATATCATAAACATTAGAATAAATTTAACAGGTATATTAAAAGCATTTCTAAAACCAAGTAAAAATTTACTTTTATAGGTAATATCTTTATTACTTACTTCTTTTAATTCCCCATCTTTATTTATTTCCTCAATTACTTTATTTTCAATAATTCTGCCATCACTCATTTTAATTAATCTAGTAGCATACTTTTCTATTTCTTTTTTATTATGTGTTACCACAATTACTAATTTATCTTTAGAAACGTTATGTAATATTTCTAAAATACTTTTACTAGCATCACTATCAAGCGAACCAGTTGGTTCATCAGCAACAATAATGGGTGTATCACTAGCAAGACATCTAGCTATTGCTACCCTTTGCTTTTGACCACCAGATAACTTAGATGCCTTCGTATTTTTAAATTTATTTAAACCTACTTTATCTATTAAATCTAAAATTTTATCTTTAACATCGCCTTTAGCATATCCATTCATAAGTAAGGCTAGCTCAATATTTTCATATACAGTATAACTATTAACTAAATTAAAGTTTTGAAAAATATTACTAACATAACTTCTTCGATAATTTAAATAATCTTCTTCCGTATAATGGCTTGTTTCCTCTCCATTAATATACATTTCTCCGTCTTCATATGAATCAAGTCCTGATAAGATATTTAAAAGAGTTGATTTACCACTTCCAGATTCACCAGTTATAACTACAAATTCACCCATATGAAGTTCTAAATTAACATTGCTAAGCCCTTTAGCAACAACACCATTTTGATAATAATACTTTGAAACATTTTTAAGTTTTAACATTTTATTACCCTCCTTATTAATTATATATTAAAAATTAACTATTGCATATATTTTATACATTATGATAAAATATTTATAGGAAAACGTATTATACGTTGCCTATTAGTTTTGCTTGCTAGCCTATGCTAGCTGTTTTTATTTCTACAAATAGGATCACTATTGCTAAAATAAAAACTACGATCAATAAAAGATCGACCCGACTTTTATCTCTCATAAGCACCACCTCCTTAACCTCGCCAAAACCCCCTATACAAAAGTATAAAAGTGTTTTTTTAAAAATTAAGCAGGCAACGTAAAATTTGCTCTCCATAAACATATATAACACAGTTTCATTTCGCTTGTAAATACCCAAAATGCTTATAAATAGCAAGTTTTTTGCCAAATCTCTAGAGATTTGGCTTCTTTTTTATATAGTTGTGTTAAACATAATGACTGATAAATAAAAAAATGATATAATAAAAATAGCCAAATAAAAGATAAAGGAGGAGA
>CANQKO010000046.1 GCA_947624505.1 uncultured Bacilli bacterium
TATCATTTTTAGTGCTCTCTTTCAATATTTTATTTTCAATTTACATGTGACATATCTATTTTAAACCTATATTTTTATTTTTTATTTTGAGATGTATTTTATAATTTCTTTTGCCGCTTCTCTTCCATTTTGTGCTGCCCAAGCAACAGTCTTTTTCTCTCCTGCTAAATCTCCTCCAGCAAAGACTTTTTCATTTGATGTTCTAAAATTCTCTTCTATTTTTATATATTGTCTTGGTGTTAATTCTAGACCTAATTTATTTATATTTTCTTCTGTTTTTGATCCTAATGCCATTACAACATAATCAGCATTTAAAACATAGTTGCTTCCTTCAATATTTACAGGAGAAAGTCTTGTCTCTCCTTCTTTTTGTATAAGTTTAGTTTTTATTAATTCTATGCTTTCTACTTTTTCAGTACCATTTATTTTTACAATATTATTTTGATATAAAAATTCTATTTTTTCCTTTATTGCATCTTCTATTTCTTTTTTCTCTGCAGGCATTTGCTCTCTTGATCTTCTGTATGTTACTATAACTTTTTCAGCCCCCATTTTCTTCATTGTTCTTGCTGCATCTATTGCAACATTTCCTCCACCATTTACGAAAACTATCTTTCCATTGTAATTTGGGTGGTTCTTTTTTTCAAGTAACTCGTTTGCTCCAAATACACCTTTTAAGTTTTCACCTTGAACATTTAGTTTTATAGGAATATTTGCTCCAAATGCTAGAAATACAGCATCATAAGTTTTAGTTAAATCTTCTAATTTCAAGTTTTCTCCAAGCTTTTGGTTATATTTTACATTTATTCCTAAATCTAATATTTTTTGGATTGAATTTTTTATTACTTCTCTTGGAAGTCTAAAATCTGGAATTCCATAAGACAAAAGTCCTCCTAAGAAATCATATCTTTCATAGATTGTAACATCTATTCCACATTTTGCAAGAAAAGCACTACAAGTAAGACCTGCTGGTCCTCCACCTACTATAGCAACTTTTTTATTTTTTAGTTTTTCATCTATTTGCTTTTCTATTTTCAAATTATGTTCTATTGCATAATCTCCAACATATGCTTCAAGTTCTCCTATGCTTACAGGTTCTCCCTTTATTCCTCTTATACATGAACCTTGGCATTGTTTTTCATGTGGGCATATTCTACCACATATTGCAGGTAAGACAGTTGTCTTGCATAAAATTTCGTATGCTTTTTCTAAATTGTTTTCTTTTACTTGCTTTATAAATTCTGGTATATCATTTTCTAATGGACAGCCTTTATTTTTACAAGGTTTTAGCTTACAATTTAAACAATACTCTGACTTTTGTTTTATTGCTTCATTCATTTCTTTCCCTCTCAATAAGTAATTTTATTCTATATTTAATAATTTTTCATAAGCTTGTTTTAAATCACATAAAAAGTCAATCTTTTTTGTTTCATCTCTAAGTAAAGCTGCTGGGTGCCATGTTGGAATATAATTTATTCCATTTTTTTCTATCCATTTTCCTCTGCTTGCTGTAATTTTATATTCCATACCTAAAATATTTTGTAACGCTATTCTTCCAAGTAATACAACTATTTTAGGTTTTATAATCATTACTTGGTTTCTTAAATAATCTATACAGTTTTCAACTTCATCTGGCTCAGGATCTCTATTGCTTGGTGGTCTACATTTTACAATATTTGCTATATATACTTTTTCTCTTTCAATTCCTACTGCATCAAGTGCTTTGTTCATAAGCTGTCCTGCTTTTCCTACAAATGGGATTCCTTGTTCATCTTCATCTGCTCCTGGTCCTTCACCTATAAACATCATTTTTGTATTTACATCTCCGAACTCCAAACACTATATTTTTTCTAGTTTTACAAAGTTTACATTTATTACAGTCTTTTATTGCTTCTTTTAATTCTTCAATATTTTCATACATATTTTTCACCTTAACTTTTTTCTCATTGTATCAAATTTAATCAATAATATCAATCATTTTTGCTTAATTGTTCATAATTATCTAACATTTTTATATATTCATTATCTAATATTTTACTAATTGCAAAGCATTTTTTTCCTAAGTCTTTAAGTGATGCACCGACAATGGTATAACTCTTTATTATCAATAACAATAAATCTATCATGGAATTTATTTGTGTAGGCTACCTTTATACTACAATATTGTTTATTAAATTTTTCTATATCTAACTTACTTATATTACAATTTGATGAGGTTAAAATTACTACTTCTACATTTTTATTTTTCTTTGACAACATTTCTAGAATACTATCATCTATATAATTATCTATTATTAAAATTTTTGTTTTGGCAGATTTAATAATAGATATTATTAAACTATAGCTATCCCATATTTGACCATCAAAAAATATTTTCTGTCTAAATTCTTCTTTATTCTGTTTTTGTAATTCATCAAAAATGAGATTAAATTTTTCATAATGACTTAATAATCTTAAATCTTGCTCCAACAACTTTCCTTTTATATTATTTATTTCTTTAAATATTTGACCATTATTTAATATAAATTCCCTCATTTGTACAAAAGCCTTCATAATATTAATACTTACTTTAATTGCTGTTTCATTCTTTAGAACCCCTGATAACATAGCAATTCCTTGTTCTGTAAATGCATATGGTAAATATTTTTCACTTCTATATTTATTATATTCTCTCTTTAATGTGGTTCCATTTTGGAACCACATTTTATCCATTTCAGACTTAGTAAGTTGAAAACAAAAATCTTCTGGGAATCTATCAATATTTCTCTTTACAGCTTTATTTATATTTTTAGTTTCATAATGGTATAACATAGCAACATCACTATCTAGCATTACTTGTTTTCCTCTTATGCAATAAATTAAATTTTTTATATCTTCTGTATTATTTGGTGACACATTTAATAAACCTTGTTCTTTATTTTCTTCTAACATAGGCATTCTTTCCTTTCTTGATTTAGTTTTAATAGATTTTTACAAAATTGAATAATTTAAAATTTAATAATAATTTAAAATAATAGAATTTAATTTTTTTGATAAAATTTATATTTAATATTAAAGCATAATTTGAACAATTTTTCAAGTTAATTTTTACATAAAAAAAGAAGGTTATTTTTTTAATAACCTATCTTTTTTAATTTTTATTATCCAATAATTTCTGAAACTACACCAGAACCTACTGTTCTACCACCTTCACGGATAGCGAATCTTAGTCCTTTTTCAATAGCGATTGGTGTAATTAATTCTATTGTCATGTTTACATTATCTCCTGGCATAACCATTTCTGTTCCAGCTTCTAGTTCAATAACACCAGTAACATCTGTTGTTCTGAAATAGAATTGTGGTCTATATCCATTGAAGAATGGAGTATGACGTCCACCTTCTTCTTTTGTTAGGACATAAACTTGAGCTGTGAATTTTGTATGTGGATTGATTGTTCCTGGTTTTGCAAGAACTTGACCACGTTCAACGTCTTTTCTATCAATTCCTCTTAATAATGCTCCTGCATTGTCTCCAGCTTGAGCTGAGTCTAATGATTTTCTGAACATTTCTAGTCCAGTTATAACTGTTTTCTTTCTTTCAGTAGTTAATCCGATGATTTCTACTTCTTCACCAACTTTAACTTGACCTCTTTCTACTCTACCAGTAACAACTGTTCCTCTACCTGTGATAGTCATAACGTCTTCAATAGGCATTAAGAATGGTTGATCTAATGGTCTTTCTGGTGCTGGAATATAGTTATCAACTGCATCTAATAATTCTTTTATTGGAGCATATACTGGATCATTAGGATCTTTTGATGTGCTCTCTAATACTTGTAATGAAGAACCTTTTATAATTGGAATTTCGTCTCCAGGGAAATCATAACTTGTTAATAAGTCTCTAACTTCCATTTCAACTAATTCTAATAATTCTGGGTCATCTACCATATCGCATTTGTTTAAGTAAACAACGATATATTTAACACCAACTTGTCTTGCTAATAAGATGTGCTCTCTTGTTTGAGGCATTGGTCCATCAGCTGCTGAAACAACTAATATTGCACCATCCATTTGTGCTGCACCTGTGATCATGTTCTTTACGTAGTCTGCGTGACCTGGGCAGTCAACATGTGCATAGTGTCTTTTTTCTGTTTCATATTCTACGTGTGCTGTGTTAATTGTGATTCCTCTTGCTTGTTCTTCTGGAGCTCCATCGATTTTATCATAAGCTGTATATTGAGCTCTTCCTAATAATTCCAAATATTTTGTAATAGCTGCTGTTGTTGTTGTTTTTCCATGGTCAACGTGACCAATTGTACCAATATTAACGTGTGGCTTTGTTCTCTCGAATTTTGCTTTTGCCATTTTTTAATTCCTCCTTTAAATTTGAGATTTTATCTCCTTTATTTTTTAAATTTAATAACATCTTAATGTTTGCATTATATACTATTTATGGTAAAAATGCAAGCTTTTATTTTATTTTTATAAAAATCAGTTCCCTAATTATAGACTAATTATAATTAATCATTTTTATTTCTTGAAGCAACGATAGCTTCGTGAACTGATTTTGGAACTTCCTCATAATGAGATGGTTCCATAGAGTAACTTCCTCTACCTTGTGTCTTAGAACGTAAGTCTGTTGCATATCCAAACATTTCTGAAAGTGGAATGTATGATTTTATTTCTTCCATTCCTTGAACTTCTTCCATACCTTCTATCTTACCACGACGAGAGTTTACATCTCCAATTACATCTCCCATGTATTCTGTTGGAACTGTAATTTCAACTTTCATTATTGGTTCTAGAATAACTGCACCTGCTTGTTTGCATCCTTCTTTGAATGCCATAGATGCTGCAATCTTGAAGGCCATTTCTGAAGAGTCAACTTCGTGATATGATCCATCAACTAGAGCTACTTTGAAGTCTATAACTGGATATCCAGCTAAAACTCCAGTTTGAGCAGATTCTCTCATACCTTGCTCTATTGGTTTGATATATTCTTTTGGAACAACTCCTCCTACAATTCTGCTTTCGAATTCAATTCCTTTTCCTGGCTCTAATGGTTCCATTTCAAACCATACATCACCATATTGTCCTTTACCACCAGATTGACGTATAAATTTACCTTGAACTTTAACTTTCTTTCTAATTGTTTCTTTATAAGCAACTTGTGGTTTACCAACATTACATTCAACATTGAATTCTCTCTTTAATCTATCAACAATTATATCTAGGTGTAATTCACCCATTCCTGCTATAATTGTTTGACCAGTTTCTTGGTTAGTATAAGCTTTAAATGTTGGGTCTTCTTCAGCAAGTTTTGCTAAAGCTATTCCCATTTTTTCTTGAGCTGCTTTATCTTTTGGCTCAATAGCTATATCTATAACTGGCTCTGGGAATTCCATTGATTCTAGTATAACCGGATTATTTTCGTCACATAGAGTATCACCTGTTGTAACATTTTTTAATCCAACTGCTGCTGCAATATCACCAGCATATACTTTTTCAATATCTTCTCTGTGATTTGCATGCATTTGAAGAATTCTTCCGATTCTTTCTTTCTTGTCTTTACTTGAGTTTAAAACAGATGAACCTGATTCTAGAGTTCCTGAATATACTCTGAAGAAGCATAATTTTCCAACAAATGGGTCTGTTGCAATTTTAAATGCTAAAGCTGCAAATGGTTCATTATCATCTGTCTTTCTTTCTATTTCGTTTCCTTCTAAGTCTACACCTTTAATATGTGCTATATCTGTTGGTGCAGGCATGAAGTCTACTACTGCATTTAATAATTCTTGAACACCTTTGTTTTTGTATGAAGAACCACATGTTACAACTACAACTTTATTTGCTAAAGTTCCTACTCTTAAACCACGTTTAATTTCGTCTTCTGTTAGTTCTTCTCCTTCTAAGTATTTCATCATTAATTCTTCATCTTGTTCTGCTGCAGATTCAACTAATTTTTGTCTCCATTCTGCTGCTTCTGCTTGCATATCTTCTGGTATGTCTGTTTCTTCTATATCTTTTCCTAAATCATCTTTATGAACATATGCTTTCATTTTGATTAGGTCAACTATTCCTTTGAAATAGTCTTCTTTTCCTATTGGTAATTGGATTGGAACTGCATTTGCATGTAATCTATTTTTTAATTGATCAACACAAAGCATGTAATCTGCTCCAACTATATCCATTTTATTTACATATACCATTCTTGGTACATTGTATTTATCAGCTTGTCTCCAAACTGTTTCTGTTTGTGGTTGAACTCCACCTTTTGCAGCTAAAACTGTAACTGCTCC
>CANQKO010000047.1 GCA_947624505.1 uncultured Bacilli bacterium
ACTCTTGTATTTACTTACCAAAATAGTCATTTCTTCTATTTTTGGATTTAACCGATACCTCCATGTCCTGGATCTATTACCACCTTTTTAGTTGCTCTTTCATCCATAGTTTATCACCTAATATAAGATATGTTTTTCTTTAAATGTTGTGTCTATTTAAAATTTAATACTTTATTCTTATTTTACAGCTATTTTATTAATAGTTAAATTAACAAATTTTGATATCTTTCACGATCAAAAGCACTTACATACGTCTATCATTTTTAAATTTTTTACAACTTTTATTATTTCAGTCTAATCACCTCGCGTGTAAATATTTATATTTTTATTGTACTAAAATTATAACAAAAAGTCTATGAAGGACAACAAGGTTAAATATAATGAAAAATTAAAAGGATTGTTACCTGTAAAATACAAATTACAATCCTTAGACAATTATATAGATTAAAATTTATTTTAATCGCGATCATTAAATATTAATAATAATCTTACTATTTCCAAAATAGATGTTAAAACCGAAGCCACATAAGTCATTGCAGCAGATCTTAAAACTTTTTTAACCCCAACATCTTCATCTTTACCAATTAATTTTAACCGGTCTAATTCTTTTTTTGCTCTTTTACTAGCGTCAAATTCCACCGGAAGCGTTATTAATTGAAATAATAAACCAATACTAATTAAACCAATACCAAAGATAAATATTCGAAAATATTCAGCAAATAAACCAATAACAATCGCAATCCAAGCAAAACTAGATGTAAAATTAACTACCGGCACTAAGAAACTTCTAATTCGCATAAAGGTGTAATTATCTTTATCTTGAATGGCGTGTCCACATTCGTGCGCAGCAACTGAGGCCGCTGCAATTGTTTCACCGTGAAAAATATCTTTCGATAATTTAATAACTTTTCTAGTTGGATCATAATGATCTGTTAAATTACCACCAGTTTCAACAACATAAATATTATCAAGCCCATTAGCTTCTAAGATTTTCTTAGCAACTTCAAATCCTGATAATTTTTTACTATTATTAACTTTTTTATACTTACCATAATTAACATTTATTCCTATTTGTGCTAATATAGGGATAATGATAATTAATAAATAAAATATTAAATTCAATGTACTTGTATTCATTACTACACCTCTTTATTTCTTATTTAATTTCATAAATAGTACCTTCTCTAGTATCTTTTAATATTATACCCATATTTTCTAATTCACATCTTATTTCATCAGCAAGAGCATAATCTTTATTTAATTTAGCTTGTTGTCTTAATTCTATTTTTTCTTTAATAAATTCTTCATCAATATCTTTATTACTAGTATTTTCTTTAGTTAAATCTAAACCTAATACTTGATCAAAATCTTTAATTAATTTATATTTAGTCGCATCATTTAAATCACTTTTTAAAACATCATAAACAATACTTAAAGCATTCGCGGTATTTAAATCGTCACTAAGTGTTTCTTTAAATAAATCATTATATTTATTATAATCATCTATTAAAACATTATTATCATTATTTAAACTAAGTATTTTAGCTTTTAATTTTTTATAAGCATTATAAGCTCCATCTAATGATTCATAAGAGAACGTTAATTGTTTACGATAATGACTTTGTAAACACATAAACCTATAACTTAAAGGATCATAACCTTTATCAATAAGCGTACTAACTGTTAAAGTATCACCTTTACTTTTACTCATCTTTCCAGAGGCATCATTTAAGTGTTCCCCGTGAACCCAATATTTACACCATTCGTGACCTAGATAACTTTCTGATTGAGCAATTTCATTAGTGTGATGAGGAAATATATTATCAACGCCTCCACAATGAATATCTAAGTATTCGCCTAAATATTTTAAACTAATACCAGAGCATTCAATGTGCCAACCAGGATAACCTACCCCAAAAGGACTATCCCATTTTAATTCTTGACTATCAAATTTGCTCTTAGTAAACCATAAAACAAAGTCAGCTTTATTTCTTTTATTGTCATCAACTTCGACACTTTCTCTTACACCATCAATTAAATCTTTTTCTTCTTGGTTAGTAAGAGTATAATAATTGTCTAACTTAGATGTATCAAAATATATATTACCTCCCGCAGCATAAGCATATCCTGTATCTAATAACTTAGAAATTATTTTAATATATTCATTAATATTTTCAGTGGCAGGACTGATTATTTCTGGTTTCTTAATATTTAAATAATCTAAATCTTTAAAGAAAGCATCAGTATAAAATTTAGCTATTTCTAAAACAGTTTTATGTTCATTTTTAGCACTTGTAACCATTTTATCATTACCAGTATCAGCATCGCTTGATAAATGCCCAACATCAGTTATATTCATACATCTTTTAACATTATAGCCTAAATAATTTAATGTTTTTTCTAAAATATCTTCAGTTATATAAGTTCTTAAATTACCTATATGGGCATAATGATATACAGTTGGCCCACAAGTATACATTGTAACGACATCTTTATTCCAAGGAATAAACTCTTCAATCTTTTTTGATTTAGTGTTATATAACTCCATTATATCCTCCTACTTAAGTCTATTTAAAACTTTATCTCTTCCCATTAAATATATTTCATCGGGAAGATCTGGACCGTGTTCTACTCCACTTATTTTAATTCTAATTGGCATATATAAAAGTTTACCTTTAACTCCTGTTTTTTCTTTAACAATATCTATTACTTTAGCTATTTCTTCTACATTCCAATTACTTAATTTTTCTAATTCTTCATAATATGTTTTAATTACTATAGGAATATTTTCATCACTGGCAAGAAAATCTTCATTTTCTTTACTTATTGTAATATCATCTTCAAAAAATATTTTAACTAATTCATCTATTTGTTTTCCATATGATAAATGATCTTTATAAATAGTTAATAATCTATTAATCCATTCTTCACTTTTATCACTAACATTATATGTTAAAAATGGTTTTATAAACTTTAAATATTCATTATCAGGTAATTCTTTAATATATTTTTGATTAAACCATTCTAGTTTTTTAATATCATAAGTAGATGATGATTTACCAATTCTCTTAGGATTAAAAGCTTTAATTAATTCATCCATTGTAAATAATTCTTTATTTTCTTCTGGACTCCAACCTAATAATACTAAATAATTAACAATAGCACTAGGTAAAAATCCTTCATTATATAAATCCATAAATGATGCATCACCATTACGTTTTGATAATTTATTCCCATCACTACCTAATACCATTGGAACGTGGATATAAGTTGGTTTTTCCCAGCCAAATGCTTCATACAATAAATTATATTTAGCACTTTGATCTAAGTATTCTTTACCCCTTATAACGTGGGTTATTTCCATTAAATGATCATCAATAACATTAGCAAAATTATATGTTGGATAACCATCACTTTTAAGTAATATTTGATCATCTAATATACTATTATCAATTTTAATCTTACCATAAATAACATCTTCAACAATTGTTTCACCAACTTTAGGCATTTTTTGTCTTATTACATATGGTACACCATTCTTTAAGTTTTCTTCAATTTTTTCTTTACTTAATCTAGAACATCTACCATCATACAAAAATGGTTTATGACGTAAATTAGCTTTCTCACGCATTTCTTCAAGTTCTTCTTCACTACAAAAACAATAGTAAGCATAACCTTTTTCGACCAATTCTAAAGCATATTTTTTATAAATATCTAATCTTTCACTTTGAATATATGGCCCATAATTACCTTCATTATTTGGTCCTTCATCAATTTCTATATTACATAATTTTAAAGTATCATAAATAAAATCAATGGCTCCATCAACTTTTCTTGTTTGATCAGTATCTTCAATACGAAGTAAAAAATCACCATTGTCTTTTTTGGCAACTAAATATTCAAATATAGCAGTTCTTAAATTACCTATATGCATAAACCCAGTTGGACTAGGTGCAAATCTTGTTCTTGTTTTCATAATCCACTTCCTCATAAGTTATTTTACCACATTAACAAGATATTTTCACTATATTTCATTGTTGAAAACTCTTAAATTTTCAACATTTCTAAACAAAACAAATAGGAAGAGAAATAATTCTCTTCCAAAGAGTTAAGTCTATGAGGTTTTTACGAGTTTTCCTTCTCGGTATATCTTTAAAGTTTTATTATAAATGGATCAGACAAAGTACCAGAACCAGTAACGATCTCAACTTCAGGAGATAGTACCATTACCGGACGAAAACCAGCCGTCCATTCCGGATTTGCCTCAGTCGAAGTGATATAATACACACCCTGCCTCAAAGCTCCTTGATACGTGTACATTTCCCAGGTCATCGACCATTCTTCGTTGTATCTACCGCCACATAGTGCCCCTAAAATCCAGCTAGTGTAAGAATGAGAGATAGATTCATCTCCGTTATTACCATACGCCCACTGGGCATCATTTAAACTTATGATTCCAACATACGCTTCTACTCCACTTAAATTTCTCTCGGCTTCGCAAAATTGATTAACTCTCAAAGTTGTCCCATCATCCTCAGACACTCTGACATTTCCATTTTTCCATTCACTAAGTTCGACCTTCTTCCTCCAGTCAACATCTAATTTATTCCAAAATAAATCCCCATTTATTCCCTTGAATATAGAAGTTTCCTGCCACGTCGTCTCTCTTCTATATGACGACGACCAAGCCAAATCAGAAAGTCCATAACTCTCTTTCACATTCAATACTATTTTTAAACTACCATCCGGCAAAATTCCGATAATCCGATAAAGATAAGGGCTAGTAATACTTATCTCTTCACACTCTCCCTCATTAGAATATCCAAAACATACAAAGTTGTCAACAATACCTGAACATCCTTGATTTTTGGCCTCACAATCTCCGACAAATCTTTTTATCCCATTACAATCAGTCGCTGTTAAACCGGCAGGAGGATTTTGCAACAAATAACTTCCTGTTATTTTTTTGTTTGTCTTTTGAGTTACTGTTTTATCATTATTTGTTGATATTCTTCCTGATACATCCGTTACTCTTCCTTCTATGGTATACTCTGTTCCATCAGTTAGCCCTGTTACTGTACAAGTATCTCCAACTTGGGTAAACCACACACCTTTTTCTTTTGCACTACATTCATATTTAACTATACCACTTCCATTTGTTGTATCACTACCTTCTACTGTTACTGTTATACTGCTTGTATCTTTATTTTTATATGTTACTTTACTTACACTTGGATTATTTAAATCTAACTTTATACTTTGAGTTGATACATTTGATTCATTACCTGCTTTATCTTTTACTTTTATTTTTACACTATGACTTCCTTCTGTATCTTTTAATGTATAATTTTGATTTGTTAATGATGTTGATGTTAAACTTGTATAATTACAGCTATCTTCATATACACAATACTCAGATATATTTGTTTCTATTATACTTGCATTATATGTTATTCCTACTTTATGGGTGTAATCTGTACTACTACTTAATTCTTGATTTGTATCTGCCGTCCCGGTTAAGGTAAAAGTATTTACTACTGGTGCTGTTCTATCTACTGTTATCTTTGCTGTGGATTTATCTGTTGTTACTGATACATTATTGGCTTTATCTTTTAAATATATATACATTGTTTTTTCGCCATCACCATTTGTTAAATTTGGTGATGTTACTGTTACTTCTTTACTACTTATTTCTGTCCAATTACTACAACTTTGACTATTATCACTTATACAATATTGGACTACATCTTCATCTAACCAATTACCTTTATATGTTACATCTAAACCATATGTATAACCATTATTTAATTCTGTTCCACTACTTGTCTTTCCGGTTATACTAAATGTATTTATTTCTGGTACTTTGTTATCTAAATCAAAATATAATTCACAATATATTGTTTTACTACTTTCTATTGTTACTCTTCCATCTATACTTCCTTTTGTTAATTCTTGGGTTGGTTTATAATCTATTTTGTTACCATTATAATCATAACACATAGTTTTAGTTGTATTTAATAAATAACCACTTGTTGGAAATGCTGTATCAGTTGATGGATCATATGTTTCACTTCCAGCTGTTTTTTGTAAATAAATACTAAATTCTTTTCTTTCTATTTTACTTACTTTATTCTT
>CANQKO010000048.1 GCA_947624505.1 uncultured Bacilli bacterium
ATAAAATAAAGGATAACTGTAAATTATCATTAGGGGGTGTGATACCATAAAATCTATACGTTGGGATAACCTAAAAGGTATATTAAGATACTCGCAAAATAATAAAGAATATAGTACCTATAATCCTTCTATAGTTAAGAATATTGAAGCGACAGGTTCACTAGTTTATAAAGATAACTATTTTGAAGAAATGGCTATACAGTATTTGACATCAGTGATTGGTGATGATAGGTGGAAAAGAACCAAAGATAATGAAGCAGGACATGATGGATGTTTGTGCATTTATTATGATGGTCTTATGACAGAATGGTGGATGGAGGCAAAATATTCTTTGTTGCCGAATAATTTATCACGTGGCCGACTGGATGCAACAATAATTGAAGTTCTTTTAAATAAAAATAAATACATTGAGCGACTATATGTTATTACAAACTGTGATATAAGTGTAAAAATAAAAAGTGATATTGAACGTGTTGTAACGGATAATAGTACATGTCATAATGTTGAATTTATTACAAAGGATTTATTAGAATTATGGTTAATTAAAAATTATGATATATATACAGAATATTTTGAGAATCCCATCCCTAAAAGTGAATTATTCCTATCATCAGAATTGTTTATCACAAAAGATTTAGAAATATATGATATAATGACATCTCAAGGCCTGCGACAAGAGGTTCAAAGAGTATTATATCCACAAAAACGATACACTCTCTATTTTTCTGTATATAGCAAAGATTCTGTTACCTTAAGAATAGATAGCAAGTACTTTATATTTAATAACAATAATGAATATATAACTTTAAAAAGCGGTATAAATGAATATAAAATTACAGCTGTTTTTTCGTGTTGTGAAAAGAAATACGGAGAAAACGTAGGGATAAAATTACATGACGAGCAGAGAGGAAAAACCATATCATGCCAAACATCATACTCAATAAATATATCTGATAGTAAAAGCGTTTTGAATTTCACCGCATCACAGAAGGAATGTCTATCATCAATACAGGAAAATATAAATGAAAGCCACAAAAACTTTCAACTATTTTCAATTTACGGAAACAGTGGTATGGGAAAGACATTTATGATTGATCATATCATAGATAAAATTTCGGAAAATAGTATGATTGAGTTTGAGACATTTACAGATGACCCATACATAAATGCAAAACATATCTTAAGGACATTATTATATATATACTTTCCGTATGCTTATGGCGATAACATATCAGAATCAATGCGAAAAGTTATTCGGAATAATTTTAATTCTGGAGTATTTCTATATGCATTGTCAGGTATTGATGTCGCAAATCAACCGGAATTATTGTTATCACTATTTCGTGAAACATGTGATATGTATTTATTTCCACGATTAAACAATTCATATAAACAATATATTATTTGGGACGATGTTTCAAAGCTAGATCGTGGGCTCCTAAGATTTATAACGTTATTTATTAAACAGTTAGAGTGTCATGATGAAAACATTTCTTTTATTATCATTCATAATCATTTAATGAATAATTTATCGGCATTGACAACATGTGAACATGAAATTAATATTACGGCTGATGATGTTGAAGCTATATTTGGAATAAAATTTTCTGATGAAGATATACAAAAATTTTTCCCAGATTTACTTACTATATACGATTTGAAGGAGTTCATTACTAATTACGACTTGCCAATTAATGATATAAATGACTTCAAATTAAATTACTTAAAATTTTTGTATGGAGAGGGAAAATCCACCCTAGTAGAGAGAAAAATGCTGGGATTGTCTTCAAAAGAATCTTTGATATTAAATAGAATATATTATTCATACTCTGGCATATCAAGAGAAGAGTGTATGAGAGAGAACGACGAAGACGAAATGTCTGCAATTATATTTAAACTGATTAATTATAATCTAATTAAATATAATCATGAACAAAAACTTGTATCCTATCACGATATTTATTTAAAACACTATAAAAAAACAAATAAATTTGATGAACAAGCATTAAACATTATAGGAGCAAAAAATAAAGAGGAGATATTAAAAAATCAATTATTGTCTCTGAACGAAGATAATAGTCGAGATTATTGCATACAAATTGAAACCCTTTTGAATAATCAGGAATTCTCATCAGTATATTTTATTTTAGAGGATTTACTGAGATATCGCGATATTATAACAGCGCAAATTGGTCTTGAACTCTATTTACAATTAAAATATTATAGAATATATGCTGATGCCAATGTGAAAATGAGTAATAGAACAGCATATTCGCAGTTTACAGAACTGTGGGATGAGGTGCGTGATATTATTCCTTCATTAAACAACTACAAACTTATTCTACATACTTTATATGAGTTATCTAATGCTGCTTATGATAATTTTGATTATAATAAATGTTTTGAATTGAAAAATAACGCAAACAATCTTGAAGCTCGAATGAAGAAATTAGGTTATAGTCGTAGTGTAAGTGATGATATTGACTTCTGTTATAATGAGATAGATTATATGGTTTTACTAGCGAAATCTGAACTGGGAAAATATGTAGATTATGATGTAAAGCCTAATTGTGAAGGAGTTTACCGATTAAAACGAAGTCAGTGCACTAATTTTAATAACATACAAAAATTTATAGCTGTGGCGAAAAAGACACTTACATGTGACTGCTATCACAATAATTTTAAACACTACGTTAAAGCAGATTTTGATATAACGTTTTTAGAAACCGTTATTCAACGCAATAGCAGTCTATGGTTTGAAATATTAGTCCAAAAACGAAAAAAACTTAATGGAATAAATTATGGTTACTATATAAAAGCAACACATTCTATCATCAGTGTTCTTCTAAATTTACAACTATATGATATGGCTGAAAACATGTTTGATGTGATGATTTTGGGAAACAATCAAAATCCAAGAATGCAATTTTTTGATTTGGAAATACAATCAGCTATTTATATCTATAAGGATGATATTTTTGCTGCCATTACAAATTTAGATAAACAACTTAAGTTATGCACGGGTGTTCCAAGTTATGAAAAAATTGTGAAACACAATTTATTAATAGTAAAAAAACACTTATTTAATGGCACATTCCAATTCTATCTGAGTCCTGCTGATTTAGAATCCAATGCCTTTTTGCTTGATCCCCGGTGCTTTTATTAGCAAGAGATCACAATGCTATGTTGTGGTCTTTATTTAATTTATAATGGTATTTTCAATTAATGGTTGAATATGTTTTCTTAAATCTTCTGAGGTGTAGCATTCCATATATTCATCAAAATCAATTACGGAATTAAATGCATCCAGTGCTGCTTTTATATATTGTTTCCTTATATTCTCGTCCTGTTCATATTCAAATAATTGTCTTATTACTAAGTTAAAAAAATGTTCGCAAAATTTGTAGTAGCCAATCATATATTTTTCAAATACACACTTTTTTTGCATATATTTTCGTATATCCAAAAATATTTCTCTGAAATTATCCACATGTTGCTGAGTAAACGATTGAGTTATTGATCCTATACGTTTATAGTGGTGATAATATGTATTTGGGACACACACGGCTTTATTTATGGATAATGCCACCTTTATAGAGAACAGCAGATCCTCATAATATTTTCTTTCCTGAAAATAAATCTGGTTATCCTCGAGGAAACTACGGCGATAAACTCGATTTACACTTGAAGGTGGAATCATTAGACCGATATCATACTCTTTAGTCATAATTCTATAAAACATATCACTATTTAGTAAATATTTTTTATCAAATCTGCATTTTATAATTCTTTCATTACTATTATATGGCAAATTTCTTTTGATTCCTCCTATGCCTATATCGGCACCCGAATCATCAAGCATTTCTATGATATCTGTATAAAAATTACTATCAACCCAATCGTCGCTATCGCAGAAAGCAATATATTCGCTGTTTGAATTTGTAATGCCGATGTTCCTTGCGCCACCCGGTCCCATATTTTCTTTAAGACTTATATATTTTACACAATCGTATTCATTGATAATAGTTTCATAATTCTCATCCGAATTATTATCTACAACTATTATCTCCACGGGATAGTCTTGTCCTATAATTACAGAATCTATACACCTTTTTAAATATTGCTGAGTATTGTGTACAGGTATCACCACGCTTAACTTATACATATATTTCCCTCCACTATATTAATCATCAAAATAAATTTCATATTTAGGCAACGAGCTTGTTACTTGTAGTCCATCTTCTGTATAAGAAAACTGAAACATTCTTAAATCATGAGTATTTAAAAAGTCAAAATAGCTGACAATATGTGTTTTAAAATATTCGTTATTATTGGTCAGTGCATTAGTCCTAAATTGACCTACAATATATACATGCTTTGCAATTCTAAGATGTTCACGTAATATTAGACTTACAATGCTTGTCGGGTAATTTATTATTGCACCATCAATATAAGCTGTTTCAACGGATTGTGTCGATAGCGGTATAGCCATTCCTAATAGTGAGTATTTCTTTTTATCATCACCATATATGAATATGTTGCCCTTGCCGTCTGAATAAAGTGTAGTATATAAACAATTCTTGTGATATTGCTTAAATATGCCAGTGTCGATATTAATATTGCTACTCGTCAATGCGTCAAGCATATCTAACACACGACTAATTGACTCTCTGGGTGAGGAAAGTGTTAGTAATACTTCAAAATCCAGCACAGGGTGCCGTTGAAGCAATATGTATAAATTCTTATGATTGTTAATTAAATTTTTAACATGATCTCGACTATGAGGAATGTGAATATTGTTTATTTTTCTGTTAAAATATAATTTCCCATATAATGATGCTTGATATGCAAATTCTATATCTTCTGCACCCCACCCACTAAGTTCTTCTAAAAAGAATATGTTCTCGGGAATTCTTTTTCTGTGTATTGCGAGAAAACAGGAGAAAAAATAAAACCAATTTATATTTGAATTAAGTTTTTCATCACCATAGTTTGTTCTATAATCTAATATTTCTGTACAAGACATGGAATTTTGCGGCGTAAGCAATTCAAAATAATCATCAATTGGGGACACTCCTAATAAATCCAATTGCTCGACGGTATACGAAATCAAGTGAGTAAACCCTGTTACCGCAACAACTGCTTGATTGCGAAATGAATCCGATATGAGATTTAGGGCGGCGCGATCAATCAATATATCACCATCTAACAATAATATTAGATCATTTTTTGCATTCTTTAGACCTATATTTCTATTGTGAGATCTATTGTGTATTTTTTCGGTAGCATATAAAGATACAATTTGTGTACTCTTTTTTTTGAGATCTTCTATAGCATTAATATTGTTAGTATCATCGTTTACAATAATTATTTCATCTTTGTCACACATCTGCTCAAGACACTGGACAACAACATCTGCTATATCTTTATTGTTGTGATTTATTATTATTATACTAATCGGATTGTGCATATTTCTCACCTTATATATGCATATAATTTACAGTTATCCTTTATTTTAT
>CANQKO010000049.1 GCA_947624505.1 uncultured Bacilli bacterium
GAAGTAACAGTAACATCACCAAATTTAACAAATGGTGATGGCGAAAAAACAATGTATATATATTTAAAAGATAAAGCGAATAATGTATCAGTAACAACAAATAAATCAACAGCAAAGATAACAGTAGATCAAACAAAACCAAAGATAACATCATTCACCTTAACAGGAGCAGCAGAAAGTGGTCAAACATTAAGTAGTAGTACAGAATATACCCATAAAACAGGAATAACATATAATGCAACAATAACAGAAACAAATATAGCTGAGTATTGTGTATATGAAAGTAGTTGTGATTATAAAACAGCAGATAGTACAACATTAACAAATAAAGAATATATATTAAATGATACAGAAGGAAGTCATAGTGTAAAAATAAGAGTAAAAGATAAAGCAGGGAATGAATCAGATGTATCAACAAAAAGTATAAAGTTAGATAAAACAAATCCAACAGCAACCATTTCACCTAATACACAAGATACAAGTAGTATAACAGTAACAGTAGGTTATAGTGGAACAGACTCAATAATATCAAGACAATGTAGAGTAAGTAGTGGAAGCTGGGTAACAGCTAGTTCAAATGGAAGTTGTAAGATAAGTAATTTAAGTGATGGAACACAATATACAATACAGGCAAGAGTAAGAGATGCATCAGGAAGATGGAATACTACTTACCCAAGTGTCAGTGTAACAACAGATAAAAAAGGAATCCCAGTTAAAGAATATTTTGCTAGTAATCCAATAAAAGGATTAACGTCAACGGATTGCAATGGAATGACGAGATTTATAGAAAAAAGGAGCACTATAAATAATTATATATGTTTTGGATACAATTCAGAATCAGACTGTGAAAGTGAAATAACAACCAATGAATATATTTATCGCATTATGGGAATAACATCAGCTGGGGAAGTAAAATTAATCAAGAATAAATATTCGGAGGATTTAATTGACATTCCTTGGTGTAGTAATTGCTTTAGTGGTATGACTTGGAGTCAGAGCGAATTGCATAAGGATTTAAATGGGACCGAATTTTATGATAAATTAAGCTCAAAATGGCAAGATAAAATTATAGAGTATTCTTGGCCGGACATTGTTACGGATGGTAGCTATAGTTTTGATAACTACAGTGATACTTGTGAGTTCGAAGGTGGGTTTCCGGGGGTTCCCGCGAAGGTGGGTCTAGCCACGGAGTTAGATTTGGAGTTTGCGATGAATATGTCTGGTACGTCCCCTTGGGGAAGCGATGAGTGTTGGTTGTTTAGCGTTGATGAGACGACCGGTAGATCTATGATATTGGGGTGGGGAATACCGAATTGGGGAGGGGAAGAGGTAGAGCCTAGCCCTTTTGGGTACATTTATAGCTTGGAGGAATTATTTGTTCTGGGCGGAGGGGCGGGATTTGTCGCTAGACCGGTGTTTTACCTATCTTCAAATGCTTTGATTTCTGCTGGAGTTGGGTCATCTTCGGACCCATTCATCGTTGTAAAATGATTTAATCGAGAAGGAAAACTCGTAAAAACCTCATAGACTTAACTCTTTGGAAGGGAATTTTTTCTCTTCCTATTTTAATGTGATTTAACTTGAAAAATAGTAAATATTATAATAAAATAATTTTAGGTGAAGAAAATGTTAAAAGAATTTAAAGAATTTATATCAAGAGGTAATGTTGTTGACCTTGCTGTTGGTGTTATTATCGGAGCGGCTTTTGGAAATATTGTAACAAGTTTAGTAAATAATATTTTTACACCTTTAATTGGCATAATTCTTGGTGGTCAAAACTTTTCAACTTTAGCTATTACAATTGGTGATGCGAAAATAATGTATGGAGCATTTATTCAATCAATAATTGACTTTTTAATTAATGCGGTATGTTTATTTGCTATTGTTAAAATTGTTAATACTTTAAATAATGATTTAAGAAAAATAGGCAAAAAGCATAAAAAAGGTGAAGAAGAAAAGGAAGAAGTAAAAGAAGAATTACCTCCTAAACCAGAAGATATTAAACTACTTGAAGAAATAAGAGATTTACTAAAAGAAGAAAAGAAAGGAAAAAGTAAATAATGCTTAGTAATATATTATATTTAATTGGTGGTTTAGTAGTAGGAATTATTATTGGTTTTATCATCTCGAGAGTGGTTATGAAAAAGTTTTTAACCAAAAATCCTCCCATTAATGAAAAAATGATTGAAGCAATGATGAGTAGTATGGGAAGAAAACCAAGTCAAAAACAAATAAATCAAGTAATGCGTGAAATGAATCGTTATAAATAAATCGATAATGAAAGATTAGTAGCTTATATTTTATTTAATAGAGAATTAGTGATTGGTGGAAACTAAAAATGAATATATGGGAATCTCCTTTCAAGAGTATTTAATAGATACCGGCTTGTAACCGTTAGAAACAATTAAGTAATATATTGGATGGTACCGCAGAATTGCTCCAAAATGAGTAGTTTTGTGGTTTTATTTTTAGAAGGAAGGATTTAAAATGATTGATATTAAATTAATAAGAGAAGAAAGAGATTTAGTTAAAGAAAATATAAAAAAGAAATTTCAAGATGAAAAATTACCATTAGTAGATGAAGTATATGAACTTGATATTAAATATCGGGATACTAAAAGTAAGGCAGATGAACTTAGAAATAAGAGAAATAGTTTATCTAATAATATAGGTTCTCTTATGAGAGAAGGTAAAAAAGAAGAAGCTGAAAAAATTAAGAGCGAAGTTAGTAATATTAATGAAGAAATAAAAAATTTAGAAGTTGAAGAAGAAAAACTAGCTAGTGAAATCAAAAAAAGAATGATGGTTATACCGAATATCATTGATAAAAGTGTTCCAATAGGTAAAGATGATACGGAAAATGTGGAAATTGAAAAGTTTGGTGAACCAGTTGTACCAGATTATGAAATTCCTTATCACGCTGATATTATCAATGCTCTAGATGGTTTAGATAAAGAAGCTGCTGGTAGAACTAGTGGAGAAGGATTTTACTTTTTAAAAGGTGATATTGCTCGTCTTCATTCAAGTTTACTTGCTTATGCTCGTGACTTTATGATTAGTAAAGGATTTACCTATTTTATTCCCCCATTTATGATTAGAAGTGATGTTGTTACTGGTGTTATGTCTTTTAAAGAAATGGAAGATATGATGTATAAAATTGAAGGTGAAGATTTATACTTAATTGGTACTAGTGAACATTCAATGATGGGTAGATTTATTGGCCAAATGGTAAATGAAGAAGACTTACCACTAACTTTAACCAGTTATTCTCCTTGTTTTAGAAAAGAAGGAGGATCACACGGTCTAGAAGAAAGAGGCCTTTATAGAGTTCATCAATTTGAAAAACAAGAAATGGTTGTTTTATGTAAAATGGAAGATGGCTTTAATTGGTATGATAAAATGTGGCATTATACAGTAGAATTTTTTAGGAGTCTTGATATTCCAGTTAGAGCTTTAGAGTGTTGTAGTGGTGATCTTGCTGATTTAAAAGTTAAATCTTGTGACGTTGAGGCTTGGAGCCCTAGACAAAAGAAATATTTTGAAGTTGGCAGTTGCTCTATTTTAGGTGATGCCCAAACAAGAAGATTAGGTATTCGTTATAAAAGCGAAGAAGGAACTAAATATTTATGCTCACTTAACAATACAGTTGTGGCTACACCAAGAGGTTTGATAGCTTTAATAGAAAACAATTATCAAGAAGATGGTAGTGTAAATATTCCTAAAGTTTTACAACCTTATATGGGTGGACAAGAAAAAATATTCATTAAATAAGAAGTCAAAAGCTTGACTTCTTATTTTTTGGCTAAATTTTATAATAACTTTGATTTTTACTTGTTGGCTTATCTGGATTAGTCATTTTTATAAGACCGTTTATAAGCGCGGGATTTAAATAATTATTTCTAAATGATACTCTTGATTTAAGATTTAGTTTTTCCATTAATTCTTTAGTAGTCATAGCACTTTTACCTTCCATAACATCTAATAGTTTTTTTACATAAGAGCTAATATGATTTGCTTCATCTTTTGTGCTTTCAATTAAATAATCCAAAACTTCATCGATCATTTTCAATATAAATTCAATAAATTCAGTTGAGTTACCGTTAATATTACAATTATTAATTACAGTATAATATTCATCTTGATATTCTTTAATTTGCGACTCAATAGGAACATATGCAAAAATATCTTCCCAATTAGCTAATAGAACGTTTTGCCATAGTCTTGCAGTTCTACCGTTACCATCACTAAATGGATGAATAAAGACAAATTCATAATGAAATACTGAAGATAATATCAAGGGATGGATAGTGTTTTTATTTTCTTTCATCCAATTAAATAATTGTTCCATAAGTGGTTCTACCATTTCCGGCTTAGGACACATATGGATGCACTTGTCTCCATCGAAAACACCTTCATTACATTCTCTAAAAGATCCTGCATCTTTAACGGTTAAAAAAGTCATTACACTATGTATTTTTTTTAGATCTTTTATGGAATAAGGATTTACTTCTTTCATCATTTCATAAGCATTATAAGCATTTTTAACCTCTTGAATTTCTTTTTTGTCTCCAATTACTAATTTTCCATCTATAATATCTTTAACTTCTTTAAAAGATAAAGAATTATCCTCAATTGCTAAAGAAGAGTGAATAGAACGAATTCTATTATTCCTTCTTAAAATAGGTAATTTGTTTAAATTTTTATAGTTTTCAAGTTTACCTATCTTTTTTATTATAGAAGTAATTGATTCTAACATTTTATTTGTTATTTTAAATGGAGGAATGTATTTATCCATACTAATCACCTCAAATTATACAAATATTATACTAAAAAAAACTATTGTAGTCAATTATCTTGTATGTTATCTTGTATGTTTTCTTGTATGTTATCTTGTATTATATACCTAACTTTGACACTTTACGATAAATATATTTTATAAACCTAGGTAGAACCTAGTATTTTATTTTTTTACTATTGCGTATGTAACACGTATGTGTTAAAATATAATTGGGAGTGATAATATGAGATTAAGCATTACAAAAACTAAAAGTAATACTACTTA
>CANQKO010000050.1 GCA_947624505.1 uncultured Bacilli bacterium
TAGCCGTCCGGTTCTGCATCAGATTTTGCAGTTGATACTAAATGATATTCATAATAATCATTTAAAAGATTAGGAGCATTATGGATTAAAATTTCAGTATAACCTCCATCAGTTATTTCACTACCTACGAATTCAATACCCTCAACCTTATATTCTTTTTGAATATCATTTTCAGCATTAGCTTCGTCATAATAATTTATTTTGGAATTATCATACAAATCATAATTATATGTGATATTAACTGTCCACTTTGTTTGCTCAACATACTTTAAGGTATAGCCTTTACCATCGACCGTAATCTCATCATTCTCATTTTTATATTGAGATGACTTATCACCGTCAACATACCAGCCGTCAAAGCCATAGCCATCATTAGGAGATGCGCTGACAGTAACCGTGAGCCTGAGCATATTATATCCTGTTTCAGCTTCATTTTCCGCGTACTTAACGGTATATTCATTGCCGCTTTGAGTAATGATACCACAGTTATATAAAGTAGCGTCTTTATTACCCGTAGCCTCACTACCGGTAAGTACAGTTGAAATAGCGTTGTCGTTAAACGTTCCGTTTTCTACAGAAAACGTAGAAGAAACTGATTTATATGACATTACTTTAAATGAACCGGATATTACTTCAGGCTCTACTGTAACACTTATAGTAAATGTCTTTTCATCAAAAGTCTTACTTGACCAAGTACTTATTGAACTATAATATCCACTATGAACCGTACCTGTAATCGTAGCTGTTTTCCTTGTTGTAGTAGGTTTTGCGGTTAATGTGCTTCCGCTTACACTAATAATACCGCTATAGGCAGAGGGGACAGAATACGTAATTGATGCGCCTGTGTAATCATCATCCTTTGTCATTGATATATTTGTGCTGCTGCCGGAAGAAATCGTAATTGTACTCGGATGGCTATATACAAAGGCTTCCTCAAAATCATAAGTGTTCAATTTTCTGCCATAGCCGTCACTATCGTCATTACTATCTATTTCATTATCATCTGATGAGAGATAGAATCCATTATGTGCTGAAAGGTCAGCATTTACAGACCTATGCTTCTTTTGATCACTTCCTTTGTAATCACCTTCAAATCCTTTAAATACGCCAACCGTCGCATCCTTACTAACCTCACATGCATACACATATTGACTGTATTTATTCTCACCAATATATGTCATTTTCTTTGAATTCTGCCAAGTAACACCATCTGCATCGTAATAGAGATACGGCTCATACCAACCCGCATTTGAATCTAATTCAGAGGGCTTTATCAGATAAATAATTTTAGTATTTTTTGTTTTTTTGGAAGAAGTTGTTGTAGATGTTGGCACTTTATCTTTTTTAAGCTCGCCGATACTTTCGAGCCAAGCCTCGCCGGTTGTGATAGCCTTTTTGCCTATTGTTACCGGGTATTCGCAACCATTACACGAAACAGTCGCGGGAATATCCGCAATAGCAGTATTTTCATTTCCGGTTACTGCATCATACTTATAAGGTGTGCTTACTGTTGCGGAGTAGACTGTGCTATTTCCAACCTTTGTAAGAGGTTTTGCCGTTCCACCGTCAAACTTAATAGTCGGATTCGTTGTAGGGTTATTATCATGTAAATCTATATAATAGGTAACGTTCTTAGTAGCTGATGCCTGACTATCACTTGGAGTAAATGTAAGTGTATTGGATTTAACTGATGTATAACCTGTTTTTTCTACCTGAACATAAATATTATGACTTCTTGTATCTGTAAATGTGTGTGTATAGGTTTTTGAAGAAGTATTTTGAACAGAACTACCGTCAAGATAGAAGTGATAAGTCGCACCGTTTACAGCATCTACGGCATTTGCAGTAAAGGTATATTCTGTACCCTTGTAAACTGTACCTGAAGGCGTCCGGGTTAATGTTACGCTTGAACATACGGGCTGGTTCTGTTCAAATGTAGCTACTACCGTTACATTTGATGTTCCCATTGTCTTAGTTACAGAATACTCATCTGTTTTTCCTACCGCCGCTGCTTCAGAAACACTTCCAATAGTTAAGGATTTAATCTTGTATCCGGAATCCGGAGTTACTGTTACAGTATAATTGGTGTTCTCAGCAACACTTTGGGGAGAAGTAGTTGAGCTATTAACCTTTATTTCACCATTAGTGGGTTGTGAAAAGCTTACATTGTGGGTAATAAATGTTGCCGTAACATTAACTTTATTCGCAGAAGTAAGAGTGATTGTAACATTAGATTTTTTAGATAATGTTAACTTTATATTTTTTTCATTGTCATTAGCATTTGTAAGTGTACAGTTAGTTGCTGTTCCTATTGCAGATGCTCTGTATGATGTATTCCAGTCATTAAAACCAACAACAGCAAAATTATAGCTTCCTGCTGCAACATTACTATATGTTATTGTATAACTTCCCCCACTATATGTCATTAAATCTGTAGTGTTATCCCAACCATTGGACGCAATATCACCGGACACAACCCTTAAATATCTTCTTGAAAGAGTGGATCCGCTGCTGGATGCGGGGATAAAACATGAGCCACCATCATTATCATTTGCGGTGATGGTATTAGTCTTACCCTTTTGAAAAGTCCAAGTATCATGCACTGTAGTGATACTGGTTTTATTACCATCAGGTGCATAATTATGAGGAGCAAAAAACAGGGCGGTTCTATCTGTAAATGCGGTACTGCTGTCAAATGTATATCCCCAAATATCATGTGCAATCTTAGACAAAGGGTAGGAGTGTGTATAACTGTTATGTCCTAAATATACACTTACCTCTGACCATTTCGTTTTACTGTTATCAAAGAAAATTGTCTTATTAGCAAGTGTAGTATAAGCATTAGCCGAAATTGTTCCCACAATCATCATAGAAAACATCATCAGAACAGTTAAAACCATAGCCAATGTTCTCTTTGAAATACGAGTTAATTTAGTTTTCATAAATATAACCTCCAATTAAATTGAAATATAAATTATAATTAAAACCGAACGCTTTATATCTGAAACACCGCTCTGACCAACGCTGTTAAAATATGTTTATAAAGCTAAATTTTAATTAAAGGCAGTTGCCGATTTGCGGTTAAATCCAAGGAAGCTAAGGTTTCCCGACTGACCTTTTCCGAGAGAAAACCGTTTTACACACCACGAAACAGTTAAGCCGTTTCGTCCCCGAAAACAATTTCCGCCAAAGTAATTCCTTACATTATTCCGCTATTATTTACGATACAATTATACAACAACTTCACTAAAATTTTCAAGTCGTTTAAAGAATTTTAGCGACAATTCTCAATTTTCGCTTTTTTGCACAATCTGCCGTTTCAAACTTTGGCTATTCTTACTAAAAAATTTGAAATATTATTGATTATTATTTACATTCCTCAATTTCTTTTTTATATTCTATGCAACATCATCCCCGCGCGCATATCAAAAAAGCTGTATTAAAACATAACCATTTTAATACAGCTTTTTATTTTGGATTTTTTTGTAAATAATATCTTTTATGTTGTTAATATCTTTTGCGGAACATCTGCCTATTTTATGTATAAAATCGCTTGAAAATAACCTCAGCTTTTTTGAGCATCTTACTGTTGTCGGCTTTCTCAGTCCCGCAATCTGCCAATCATTTAAGGCGTATTCTCCGTAATAATTAGAGCGTGGTTTCTGACCTGTCATTTTTAATGAAACAATATAAGACGACTGAACATCACAGACTAAAACAGGTCGCTTTTTTACATCGTTTGTATCTTCAAACTTAACTTTGGCAAGCCATACCTCCCATTTCTGAGGTTCAGAGGTCATCATATTCACTCCAATCCTCGTTTTCATCCTCTTTCGGCAAAACAATATACCCTTCATCATCTCTATAGCCTTCAAATTCGGCATCATCAAATTCCAAGGGCTTTGTAAGTCCGTGTTCATTAAAATATTCGGAAATAAACTCTAACGGAATAGTATTATTTTTTCTTTCATCAAATACCTTTGTCCACGGGGTGTTATCCTCATGAGTCATTTTAACAAGATAAGATGTCTGATACTTGCCATATTCCCTAAGCACATCAAGTAAAATATCAATTTCTTCAGAGCTTAAATTATTTTCTGAATAATCTTCATCAACAGTCATTATAGGATTTTTACCTAAAACCTTGTATTTCTGATACACGGAAGGAACAACCGGACCTAAATTCCACGCTTCAATTTTATCATCAAAAAGAGGTGTTTTTGTTCTCGCCAAATACTCTCCCTGGGCAAAATACAGTAATTTATTAAGCTTTAGGTTCGTTATAAGATCGCCTGCGTCACAATCAGTCATACTTATAAAAAAATTAGCGACATCTTCTATCTTTGCCATATGTATTCCTCCTTCCTTTATATATAATTATAGCATATAAATAAGGCTTTAGCAATGACTACTTATTTTTACTAAACATTTTTAAATCTCTTAACGCACATCTCCCAAAACGTATTCTTCCTTATATCGCTTTTGATACAAGATAAAATACAACCGTTTATATTTTTAAATCTCCGACGCAATTTCGTTGATTTTTTCAATCGGAAGTCCAACGATTTGTGAAATCTTCTCTTTCGACAGAGTTCCGTCCTTTATTAAGCTTTTTATTGTTTCCGCTATACCTTTTTGCATACCTTTTTGCATGCCCTGTTGCATAC
>CANQKO010000051.1 GCA_947624505.1 uncultured Bacilli bacterium
AAGCGAAGAGAAAAAGAGGAAGAAGAATATCCTTTAGATGAGCGAAATACTATGAAAAGAAAAATAAAAATAAGTCGAAATAAGTCGGAGCGACATTTGCGTACTTTAGTGTAAATAATTCAGGTTCAGCAACAACAAATGTAACAGCAACTACAAAATCAATCCCAACAATAACATTAAATCAAGGAAAAAGTGCTTTAAATATGGAACTAACTGCAGAAGATATGAAACAAGGTAATGAAGAAACTATTTCATATTGGGCTACAGAATCAGGAAAACAACAAGGAAACAAACAAGAGGTAGAGATAGCAACTTTATCATCTAAGGGTGGTGAAGCAACAGATAGTTATGAATGTACATTAACTGTAACTGTAACAAGTGAAAATGATACAGACTTAACTGCTTTAGGTACCGGAAATGTAAATTTATATTTAAGTGGTGTATTAGAAAAAACACTTGACTTATCAGATAAAACAGAATACCAAAATCCAATTACACAACAAGTTACTTTAACTGGAGAAGATACTGATAAATCACTGAAAGCAGCATTTGAAATAAAAAATAATAAAGATACTGATCAAAGTAATGCTGCTGGTAAAACAATTAAAGTTACTGTTAAATCTGAAATAAGCAATTGTGCTTTAGCGGCCGGTGACTAGAATAACCCCAAAAAGGGAATAAAAAAGTCAAAACGAAAAAATAAGAAGAAAGAAAAGCGAAGAGAAAAAGAGGAAGAAGAATATTCTTTAGATGAGCGAGTTACTATGAAGAGAAAAATAAAAATAAGTCGGAGCGACATTTGCGTACTTTAGTGTAACAGGAAAAGATACGGCAACAACAAATGTAACAGCAACAACAACAAAGCCAGGAACAGTAGCATTAACAAATGCCAGTCCGTATTCTGGAACATTAACAACATATGATATGAGTGAAGAAAATAAAGGAAATAATGTCTATATTACAAGTGAAAATAAAACAGTCGTAGCAAAAAGTGCAAGTGCAGATACAAAATCAATCTTAACTTTTGCAACAGTTTCAGCATCAGAAGGAACAGGAAGTACATATTCTTGTACAGCTGACTTAAGTGTTACAACTTCAAATGATATGGTAGCTGCTTTAGCTGCAGGAGATGCATATATTAAATTTGCAACAAATGATAAAATAACAGCAATTACAGATACTGCACACGACTTAAAAGATGTTACAACTGATTTTGCTGAGCCAACTGGCTTAAGTTTTGAAATTGCTGATGGAGAAACAATAGAAATAAAAGGTAGTGTTTATATTGTTAATAAAGAAAGCGAACAAAATCAAGGAGACAATGACATATCAGGAAAAACATTAGGTGTAGCAGTAACTGTTAACAATTTAAAATGCGATGTTAAAAACCCTGTAGGTGATTAAAAAATAACCCCAAAAAGGGAATAAAAAAGTCAAAACGAAAAAATAAGAAGAAAGAAAAGCGAAGAAAAAAAGAGGAAGAAGAATTTCTTTTAGATGAGCGAGTTACTATGAAGAGAAAAATGTGTTTAAAAATAATTATATTTTAAAATTATCTCAAAATGTAAAATGATTTTTTCCTAAAATGTAAAATAAAAATTGCTTTTTTTGTAAAATGATATTATAATATTTTTGAAAGAATGTGATTAAATTGAAATATGTACCAAGAATTGTGGATAAAGAAATTGAAGAATTAATGGAGATAATGGGTGCAATACTTATTGAAGGTTGCAAATGGTGTGGTAAATCAACAACAGGAGCATACCATTCTAAAAGTATTATTGAGTTTCAGAATCCAGATAAAAAGCAAGAATATGATGAAATCAAAAATACAAAACCTTCATTATTTTTAGTTGGTGAAAAGCCAAGACTATTAGATGAATGGCAAATGTACCCTGTTGTATGGGACTCAATAAGAATGGATGTTGATCATTCAAGATTAAAGGGACAATATATTCTTACTGGTTCAGCTAAACCTGATGATGGGGTTACTATGCATACTGGAACTGGTCGTATATCAAGAGTTTTGATGCGCCCAATGAGTTTGTATGAATCAGGGGAATCAACAGGTGAAGTATCATTTAATGATATTTTAAATGGTAAAGATATCTCAGGTGTATCTAAATTATCATTAGAAGACTTAGCTAGTATTATTGTAAGAGGCGGATGGCCAGCAGCAATTTCAATTAAAAGCAATGCTAGTTATAGATATGCTAAAGAATACATTAAATCATTAGTTAATGAAGAAATAAAAAATGTAGATAAAGTGGAAAGAAATCCTGAAAAAATGCAATTGTTATTGAGAAGTCTTGCTAGAAATAATTCAACGCAAGTAGCTAATTCTACAATAGAAAGTGATGTTAAAAATGTTTTTAATGATGATATATCGCGCCCAACAATAAATGATTATTTAAATACTTTAGAAAGATTATTTGTTATTGAAACGGTCAATGCAACGAATTTAAAACTTCGGAGCAAATACTCTTTAAGATTAAAACCGAAAAAGTATTTTGTCGATCCATCTTTAGCTACAGCAATATTAGATATTAACCCTGATGATTTAATTAAAGATTTAAATACTTTTGGTTTAATGTTTGAATCACTTTGCATTCGAGATTTAAAAATATATACTCAAAGCTATGGGGGAAATATAACATTTTATCGTGATGAAAAAGACTTTGAAATTGATGCTATATTTAGAACTGGAAGTGGAAAATGGGGAGCTATAGAAATAAAATTAGGAGGAGGATATATCGAAGAAGCAGCTAAAAATTTATTGAAATTTAAGGAACGTATAGATACTGAAAAATGTGGTGGACCAGCATTCTTAGCTATATTAACTGGAACAAATTATTCATATAGAAGACCTGATGGTGTTTACGTTGTATCAATAGGTACACTAAAAAACTAAAATAGGTCGGAGCGACATTTGCGTACTTTAGTGTAACAGCAAGTGGTTCACAAACTACAACAGTTAATGCTCAAACAGGAAAGATACCAACTATAGTTTTAGCAGATACTGCAGCTTATCTAGAAATGTATGTACCAGTTGAAGATATGCTTCAAGATAGTAAACAAAAAGTTTTCTTTGCTAAAAAAACCGGAGAATCACAATTACCTAGTGATAATACAGCATATTATGAAACAGAAAAGAAAAATCACGAACTTACAACTTTAACTGCAACTGGTGGTACTTCTCAAGATACATATCAATGTGATTTAACAATTACTATTGCAAGAACAGATAATGTAACTCTTGCTTCTGGTGATGCTAAATTATATTTAAGCGGTTTAGGTATACAAGATTCTGATATACCATCAACTGGACTAGATTTAAGTACTTTAAATTCAACAAAATCTAAAGAAATAACCATAACTGATTTAGAAATAAATGCAAATAATGGTACTTCAAAACTAATTGGCGATTTTGAACTTAATAATACTGATGAAGAACAACAAGATTATTTAAGTGGTCAAAAACTTGGATTAACAGTTACAACATCACTAACTGGTTGTGAATTAAAATCAGAATAGTCAAAGCCCCCAAAAAGGGAATAAAAAAGTCAAAACGAAAAAATAAGAAGAAAGAAAAGCGAAGAGAAAAAGAGGAAGAAGAATATCCTATATAGCTATTAAAACAAAAAATAAATTGGAAAAATGTGATAAAATAGACTAAATGTATTGGAATTTTGTGATAAAAAAGAATTTAATGATATTAAATATGGTATAAAATTATGTAATAAAAATATTGGCTTTAATGGTAAACCATATTTTTTAACTTCTTTATTAAAAAGATTTTTAAAAGAAAAGATAATAAATAAGTAGTCGGAGCGACATTTGCGTACTTTAGTGTAAATCAAACAGCAAACAATACAACAACATTAACCGGAAGTGCAGCTTCAAAACAAACAACAATTGTTATAGATAAAGCAACAGAAAAATTATCATTAACTTTAAGTGAACAAGATATGGCAAAAGCAAAAGAAAATACAACATATTATGCAACTAATGATGCAGAAGGTGGAAATTCTGGAAGTGATACTAATGGTGTTTGGACTACTAAAGGAACATATTCCAAAGCTAATTTAGGTTCAGTTACTTTAAGTAATCCGGTAGATGGAGCAACTTATAGTTGTCATTTTAAAGTAACTGTTGAGGATAGTGAATCTACTATGCTTACTGAATTACAAACTCATTCAAGTGATTATGAATTTAAAGTATATGGAACAGGAGTTGGTGGTTCAAGTATAAATGAAAAGGAAATTAGCCTTAGTTCATTAGAAACACCAATTGAATTTGATGTTGAATTAACACAAGATGGAATTGCAAAAAATGCTTATTACGCAGAATTTGCCATTAAGAATACTACATCAGATCAATCATATCTAGCAGGTAAGAACTTAAATTTAACAATTAAGACAGATATTGCTTGTGAAGAGAAAACAGGAGCTTAAAAAATAACCCCAAAAAGGGAATAAAAAAGTCAAAACGAAAAAATAAGAAGAAAGAAAAGCGAAGAGAAAAAGAGGAAGAAGAATATCCTTTAGATGAGCGAGATACTATGAAGAGAAAAATAAAAATAAGTCGGAGCGACATTTGCGTACTTTAGTGTAACAACAGGTCAAGATCAAACAACGTCATTAACAGCTAGCACACCAA
>CANQKO010000052.1 GCA_947624505.1 uncultured Bacilli bacterium
TTAGGCTCATTTAAAAATGTAGGATTTCCTACATAATTATATGGTCCAAATATTACATTTTTATATTGACTTTAACACCATTAGTTAATTCTGTTCCACTACTTGTCTTTCCTGTTATACTAAATGTATTTATTTCTGGTACTTTGTTATCTAAATCAAAATATAATTCACAATATATTGTTTTACTACTTTCTATTGTTACTCTTCCATCTATACTTCCTTTTGTTAATTCTTGAGTTGGTTTATATTCTATTTCTTTACCATTATAATCATAACACATAGTTTTAGTTGTATTTAATAAATAACCACTTGTTGGAAATGTTGTATCAGTTGATATTTGCCAATCTTTACCTCCTAAAGTTTGTTCTTTATATATACTAAATTCTTTTCTTTCTATTTTACTTACTTTACTCTTTTCTACTACACTAGTATCTTTTTTGAATATTAAAAATAAATTTATCATTGTTAACAAAATTATAAATACTAACATACATTTTCTTTTAATCATAAACATTAGCCTTTCTATCTTTAGACATATTTTATCTAAATTTATTTTAGACAAATTTTATCTAAAAGTCAATAGACAATTTTTGTCTATGATTAAATATACATTAGGTGATATTTATGAATAGAATAAAGGAAATAAGGGAAGATAAAGGATACACTCAAACAGAAATAGCAAAAAAATTGGGTATAACCCAAAGAAATTATAGTTATTTTGAAACAGGGCAAACAATGCTTACCGAAGAAATATTAAATAAAATCGCTGATTTATATAATACAAGTATTGATTATTTATTATATCGTACTGATACTAGAGATGCTTATCCTAAAAGTATTATAAAAGAAGAAGAAAAATAAAAACTAACAATTAAGTTAGTTAAAAATATTTTGATTAGATATAAATAAATATCTTTCATAATTATTTAAATCTTTTTCTAAAGAATAATAAGCATTAGGTAAATATTGTTTAACTATATTTATAATACTTGATCCTTCTTTATCTCCTATTTCAAAAGCAATTAAATAATGTTTATTTAAATTGTTATGAATACGTTCTAAGATTATTTTATAAAAATATAATCCATTATCTTTAGCGAAAATAGCTTCCTCTGGTTCATACTTAATTTTTGCATCAACCTCACTATTATAAGGAACATAAGGAGGATTACTAATAATAACATCATATAATTGGGTTACTTTAAAATTATTGATATCTTCTTTTATAAAATTTATTTCAACATTATTATTAAAAGCATTTTCTCTAGCTATTTTAATAGCATCTTCACTAATATCGATAGCGTCAATAAATGAGTCAATATTCTTTTTTAAAGCTATACTTATACAGCCACTTCCTGTACCTATTTCTAAAATATTAGGTTTAATAAAATTTAATTTTTTTAAATAGTTAAGAGTTTTATCTACTAAGTATTCTGTTTCAAAACGAGGAATTAAAACATTCTCATTAACATTTATAATTGTATTATAAAACTCAACATTACCTATAATGTACTGAACTGGGTAGCCTGATGCTAATTTTTCTAAAGCAAGATTTTGGCATTCCTTAGGAACATATTTTTTAATTAATTCTTCATCAGTCATTAATTATTAAATTTTTCTCCTGCTAATTTAAGACGCATATCTTCAGTAATTAGTGCTTCAATTATTGGTGATAGGTTACCATCCATAACACGGTCAAGTTCCATAATAGAAAAATTAATTCGATGATCAGTTACCCTATTTTGCGGATAATTATATGTTCTAATTTTCTCAGAACGATCACCAGTACCTATCTTACTTTTTCTTTCTGCCCCCACTTCACTTTCTTGTTTTTGTTTCATTGCGTCGTGTAATTTAATTTTTAATAATTTCATTGCATTTTCTTTATTTTTTAATTGGCTTCTTTCTGTTTGACAAGCTACAACTACTCCAGTAGGGATATGGGTAATCCGCACAGCTGAATTTGAGGTATTAACAGATTGACCACCAGCTCCACTAGAATGAAAAACATCTATTTTTAAATCACTTTCTTTAACTTCAATTTGGGCATCTTCAATTTCGGGCATAACTAAAACTGTCGCAGTTGATGTATGAACTCGACCTTGAGTTTCTGTAACAGGCACTCTTTGAACTCGATGAGATCCACTTTCATATTTTAATTTGGAATAAACATTATTTCCTTTAACCATATATTCAATTTGCGAATAACCCCCACTTGTTCCTTCAATTGCATTTAATACTTCAATTTTCCAACCTTCTGACTCAGCATAATAAGAATACATTCTAAATAAATCGCCAGCAAAAATATTAGCTTCATCCCCACCAGCGGCTCCTCTTATTTCCATAATAACATTTTTACCGTCATTCTCATCTTTAGGAACTAATAATATTTCTAATTCTTTCTTTAAATATTCTTCTTTTTTAGTTAAATCTTCTACTTCTAATTCAGCCATTTCTTTTAAAGAAGGATCATCAAGTAAACTTTTAGATTCTTCTAAAGCTTTTATTGTACTATTATACTCATCATATTTATTAACAATTTCTTCTAAATCTGATGCCTCTTTAGATAATTTTTTTAATAAATTATAGTCATTTAAAACTTCAGGCTTTACTAATTCTTCTTTTAATTCATTATATTTTTTTACAATATTATCTAATCTTTCGAACATAATTATCCTCTCTTACCACCCATTATACCATAAATATCTATTATTCAAAAGGGATTACATTGATATTACAATGTTTAACCATTTTAAATTTTTCTTCTACTTTATTATGAATATTTAAAACAATATTATGAACTTCTTTTAAAGGCATATCACCTTGTAATTTAATTTCTACATCAATATAACATTTACTACCAAACATTCTTGTTTTAAAATCACTTATCTCTATATTATCATAACAAGCTAAAATAGTATCAATTATTTCTTTATTTAAAGTACTATCACAAGATGTATCAATCATTTGATTAGTACCATCTATAAATATTTCTACTGCACATTTAACAATTAAAATGGCAATTAAAATACTACATATCGGGTCAAAGATCGGATACCCCATTCTAGCAAGTAAAACACCAACAAATGAACCAACCGAAGATAAGGCATCACTTCGATGGTGCCAAGCATCAGCTTTCATTGATGGGGAAGATAATTTTTTAGCTACTCTTATCGTATATTGAAACATTCCTTCTTTAACTAAAATAGAAATAACTGCTACTACTAAAGCACTAACTCCTGGTACTACTATTTCTTTAGAAGAAAAAATATTAACAAAGCCAATATAACCAATTGATACACCAGATAATAGTAAAACAAAAGCTAAAATAATACCCACTAAAGCCTCAATCTTTTCGTGTCCATAGGGGTGACGTTCATCAGCATCTTTACTAGAAAGAACTAAACCAACAATTACGGCAATGGTCGTAATAACATCTGACAAAGAATGAAAAGCATCAGAAACAATAGCTTTTGAATGAGAAATAATACCAAAAACTAATTTTAAAACAAATAAAAGAAAATTAATTATAACTGTAATTAATGATACTTTTATCCCAATATTTTGAAATATTTTTTTCATATCTTACCTCCAAAAAATGTGAAACAATATGTCTCACATTTATTTATATGCTTATCTTCTTTAAATTCTTTATAATAGATAACTATTCAGATAAATTTTCTTCATCATCAACTATGATTAAATCTTTTAAATCATCATCTTCATCATCACCATCATCAAGTTCATCATCATAGAAAATATCATCTTCTTCTTCAGAATCATAATTATCATCATCTTCATCATTATCTTCAATTTCTTCACTTAAATCATCATCATCTTCAATAACAATTTCTTGAACGTGATTTGTAGCTAGATCCCAAAAACCTTTAGGTAATAAAACAAATTTTTTATTAGTAGATAGTAATTCAAAAAAGTCCGCAATTCTCTCCTCAACAGTTCCTTCAGGTAATCCCAATATATCGCAAACTTTCTTAAATAAATCATATAATTTCATTTTCTTTTTATTATTAGCTAAAACTAAATAAGCTATTTCATCATAACTCATTGTTTCTAATTCTTCTTTAGATATATCTTTTAAATTCATATTATTCTCCTCATTTCTTACACATTATATGCATTCTTTTATAAATATACTATAATAAATGTATAATTATCTTTTTTTCTTCATTATCTAAGTTATAATTTAAAGTAATTTTATTATCACATACTTCCAAATTACTACTACTAAGGCTATTTTTAATACTTTGATTTTTTTCTTTCAATAAAAAATTAAAAGTATTGTTATTAAAATCAATTAACATTCTATATTCTTTATTATTTCTTTCATATATTTTTTTATTTAAATCAACAATATTTTCGCCATCTTCTTCGACATACTTAATAATATTATCACTAAATTCACATAAAACATTTTCATTATTAATAATTAATTCTTGATTATTAAAAAGTTGCCAATGAATATTTTTAATACAATCACACCTTTCTTTTTCTTAAAAACTATAACATAACATATATATAAATTCAACATAATTTTAATATTTTTTTACATAATA
>CANQKO010000053.1 GCA_947624505.1 uncultured Bacilli bacterium
TGGATTTTGAGGTTGTTACTGATACATTGTTGGCTTTATCTTTTAAATATATATACATTGTTTTTTCTCCATCACCATTTGTTAAACTTGGGGTTGTTACTGTTACATCTTTATTACTTATTTCTGTCCAATTACTACAGCTTTGATTATTATCACTTATACAATATTGAACTACATCTTCATCTAACCAATTACCTTTATATGTTACATCTAAACTATATGTATAACCATTAGTTAATTCTGTTCCACTACTTGTCTTTCCTGTTATACTAAATTCATTTACTTCTGGTACTTTATTATCTATATCAAAATATAATTCACAATATATTGTTTTGCTACTTTCTATTGTTACTCTTCCATCTATACTTCCTTTTGTTAATTCTTGTGTAACAGGTATTGGTGTTATTGGTTTATTATCATACCCATAACACTTTGTTAAAGTCTCATTTAAAAGATATCCTTTATCAGGAAAGATATTATCATTTACCTCTTCATATTTTGTTTTGTCTGTATTCTGCTTATATATTGCAAACTCTTTTCTTATTTGTTCTTTGCTGATTTCTTTTACTATTGTTCCCGGTTTATTACTTACATTAATCCCTACTATTAATAGGAGTGTTAGTAATAATACCCCCCCCCGAAACTGCAATTTTTTGTTTTTCTTTCACAGACATACTTATCTCCTCTATCTTTTATTTCTTCTTTATCTTATCATATTTTTTCTCTCTTGAAAAGTACTTTTTTCAAAATGAAAAAAAAGAAAGATTATTCATCCCTCTTACTAAATAAACAACCACAATAATCTTGCCGGTATAAATCATATTCCTTAGATAAAAGAATTGATTTTTTATAACCATCTTTTTTCTTAAAATCACTATATAACCATTTAACATTATATTCTTTGGCTAAAGATTCTCCAATTACATTTAATACTTGCGCATTTTTATATGGGCTAACAGTTAAAGTAGTGCCAAAGTAATCATATCCTAAATCACTTGCTAATTTAGCACATTTTCTAAGTCTTAACTCATAACAAATATGACAACGTCTTCCCCCTTCTTTATCTTGTTCGTATCCTTTAACTTTTTCTTGATATATATTGTTTTCATAATCACTATCTAAAAAATCTAATGTTTTAATATTAAGTTCTTTAATTAATTTTAATTGCACATTTTTTCTTTTTTCATATTCTTCTTTTGGTTCAATATTAGGATTATAATAAAGGATAGTTATATCAAAATAATCTTTTAAATAAGTAATAACATATGATGAACAGGGACCACAACAACTATGAAGAAGTAATTTAGGTTTGTATTCTAAATTACTTATAATACTTTCTAAAACTTTATCGTAATTAACTTTATCCATTATCCCCACTTCCACTGCTTAAACAATTATTAAAATGATTATTCTCACTACTGCTGTCAAGATATAGACACCCCTTAACATCTCCGTTTACACTTACTATACCTTCATATATATCTAAATAATCATTAAATTTTTCAATATTAACTGTATTAATATATACTATATTACCATCATTCATTAATAATTTAAATCTTTTATCATCAATTATTTTATCTCCTACTTTCGATGGATCATACTCTATTTCACTAACCATTGATAAAATACTTTTATTTACTCTTGTTAACTTATAAGTAAAATCATTTAAAATATCTTCTTTTACATAATTAGTTAAAGTAGGCATTCCCAGTAATTCTAAATTTAAATCATTATCTATTTCTTTACCATTAGATAAAACTATTTTTTTATCTAAAGCATTATAAAATAAAATATCAGCTTCTTTAATATCGATTTTTAAAATACCTAAATAATTTTTCTTTACATTTACATCTTCAACTAAATCAATTGCTAATAATTTTTGCTTTATTTTTTTCTTATTTACTTTAAAAATACTTTCATTATTAATATCTAAATAATTAATTATATAACTATCTTTTAGATAATTACCCCCTGATATTTCAATAGCTTTTATTGGTTTATTTATTACATAATAAATACTTGATACTAATAAATAAATAATTAATATAAAAACAATAATTACTTTAAATCTTAATCTTTTTTTTACTTTCTTGTTTTTTTCTTTCATTATTAATTCCCATCTATTATTACTTGTTCTAATTCTAATTCAATATTATATTTATCTTTTATTGCTTTTTTAATATAATTAATTAAAGATTTTAAATCATTACTTGTCATATTACCTGTATTAACAATAAAATTAGCGTGTTTTTCTGATACTTTAGCTCCCCCAATTTGATAACCTTTTAAGCCCGCTTCTTCAATTAATCTTCCCGCATAATCATTTAATGGATTTTTAAAGACACTTCCTGCATTCGGATATTCTAATGGTAGTTTACTTCTTTTTTCTCTTATTTCTTTAATTACTTCATTAGCCTCTTTATTATCTTTCTTTAGTAATTTAAATGTTGCTCTTATTATAATATCTTTATTTTCTTTAAATTCAGTATAACGATAACTATATTTAATATCTTCTTTTTTTAAAGTATAAATATTACCATCTTTTAAAACGTCTACACTTACTAAATTATCATAAATAGTATGATTATAAGCCCCAGCATTACCATATAATGCTCCCCCTAATGTTCCAGGAATGCCAAATAAATATTCAAGCCCACTTAAATTATGTTGCATAACTTCTTGAATTAATATTCCTAAAGTAACTCCTGCATAAGCTGTAACTACCTCATCATCTACTTCTATTTTATCTAAATGCTCTAAACTAATAATACACCCATCATAAAAATTATCACTTAAAATAACATTAGAGCCTTTTCCTAAAACATAATATTTAATATTATTAGTAGTTAAATAATTAACTAAATTAGTTAATTCATCTATATTAGTAGGTTTAGCTAAATATCTAGCTCTACTTTTAATTTTATAAGTATTATAATTTATTAAAGAAGCATTATCTTCTACAAAATTAAAATCATTCATTAATAATCTCCTTTATTTTATTATATATATTATCACTAGCGTTTACTGTTTGATAATTATTTAAATTATTTTTTATATTTATATATTCTTTACTATTTTGCATTAAATCATTAACTTTATTTATTAAACTCTTACTTTCTAAATCTTTTTCTTCTATCATAATGGCTAACTTTTTATTATCTAATTCTAAAGCATTATAATATTGATGGTTATTAGCAACATTAGGACTAGGAATTAAAATAGATGGGGTTTTACTTGCCAGTAATTCAACAATAGTACCTGCCCCCGCTCTTGCTATAACTAAATCACAATTTTTAAAGAAACCAGCCATATTATCTAAATAAGGAATAATATGGACATTTTTAGGAAAATGTTGGCCTTTAATAAATTCATCATAATTATTTTTACCCGTTACCACTAAAACTTCATAATTAGTAGCTTTAACTAATTCTAAAAAGGAAATTAATTTAGTATTAAGACCACTGCTACCTTGAGAACCACTCGTAATTAAAAGTAATTTTTTGCTTTTTTCTAAACCTAAACTTTCTTTAGATGCACTTTTTAAATTTTTAACATTATCGGCACAAGGATGTCCTGTATAAATACAATTAACTTCTTTAGCAAAATATTTATCACTTTCTTTAAAAGTTGTGAAAACAGCATTAACACCCCGACTTAAAAATTTATTAGTCTTACCAGGAAACATATTTTGCTCGTGAATAACACATTTTATTTTTAATTTTTTGGCTGCCATAATAACTGGCATTGTTACATAACCACCAACCCCAATAACAATATCGGGATGAAAATTATTCATAATTTTAAGACACTTTTGGTAGGCTTTATATAAAAGACCAACATTTTTAATATCTCTTAAAACATTTTTACTAAATCCATAAATTTTGATTGCTTCAAAAGGAATATTTTCCCGAGGGACAATATCATTTTCCATTCTATTATGAGTACCAATATATAAAACATTTAGATTCTTCTCTTTTTCTTGAAATTTTTTAATAATTGCTAAAGCGGGATAAATATGCCCACCTGAACCACCGGCCGAAATAATTAAATTCATTGTATCACCTATAACAATTATATAATAAAAATACCCAAAAAAGTAGTTATTATTACATTTAATATATCATATATTGTCAAATTAACTTACCTATTGGTTGTATTAAAGAAAATACTATGCTATATATAAAAAAGGAAGTACTTTATTTTAGAGTGTTTAAAGTACTTGCTAAAAATTTTCTTTTTAAATAAGCACTTCAATCATTTTGATTGAGTGCCTTATTAAATTAAACAAGATATAATATATTAAATAATTTTAATCTGTGCTATAATCTTACATTTGACAGTTGTAAGAAGTAATGAACTCTCAAACCCAGTGTTTATGCTGAATTGAGAGTTTTTTA
>CANQKO010000054.1 GCA_947624505.1 uncultured Bacilli bacterium
TTGTAATTATATTTTCAATAATAATGATTTTTATAATAAATTAAATAGTTTTCTGAAAGAATAACAAATTACAAATTGTGTGAGTTAGAGAAATAGTAATTTGTAGAGGAGATTAGATAATGAAAATAATAACAATATGTGGGAGTATGAAATTTATTAGAGAAATGATGGAAATATCTGAAAGAGTAGAATTACAAGGTAATGTAGTATTAATGCCTATTTACAATCCTTCTAGACCTAATAAAGAATCATTTACAAGTGAAGAAGTTTTGATACTAGATAAAATGCACAGAGAGAGAATTAAACTCTCTGATGCTATTTTAGTTATAAATGTAAATGGTTATATAGGTAGTAGTACAAAAAATGAGATTGAATATGCTAAATCTTTAAATAAAGAAGTAATTTATTATACAGATTTAATAAATGCAATTTAGAGCGACCAATTAAGATTTATTATATTAAAAAACAAAAATTAAATAGATTAATAGACAAATATGATTTCATGTTGCATACTATAATTACAAGAAGTGAGGATTTTATGGTTTATACACTTTGTAAATATCCAGATGAAACAGAAGTTGTTTTCTCAGATATTAGAAAAAAAGAAAATGGAGAAGAATATATAAGAATATCTTTTGAAAGACCTACAGAAAATGGCTTTGACACAGTTGTTTTTGAACTTCCTAGCTATAAAATAATTAAAAAAGATGGAAGTTATTCAGACGAAGAAATAGAAGAGTTTAAACAAATAGTAGAAAGAGGAGCACATTTATTCTTTAAATATGCTCGTGAAGGAGGTCTTAAGCTTGTTTAATTTATTAGAAATAATGCAGATATAAAGTATATTTTTGGTCAAATGAGTTTGATGAACCTATTTACGTTCACATTTCAAAAGGAAAACCAACTAAAAATTCTACTAAAGTTTGGCTGACTAGAAGCTGAAAATGTATATTGGCAAGTAATTCAAGTCGCATTCCTAATCAAGATTTAAGTAGATTATTTGAAATTATTGAACTAAATTATTTTAAAATTGTTGCAAAATGGAAAGAAACACAACAAACAGATGATATTAAATTTTATTGTTAATATAGGAAAGTGATGATATATCACTTTTTTATTTTTTGTAAAATTGATAATTATTCTATTTTGTGATATATATTTATATAAATAATGTTTTGAGGAGGTTTAATATGGATACATTTAAAGACAAGAAGAGCCTAATTATATATTTTTCAAGAGCTGATGAGAATTATAGCGTAGGATATGTTGATAAAGGAAACACAGAATATATTGCAGAATATGCAAGAGATATTATAGGTGCTGATTTATTTAAAGTAGAACCACTTATACCTTATAGTAAACAATATAGCATTTGTGTAGAAGAAGCAAAACAAAGAGTGGGAAATGCCCCTATAAAAAACAAAATTGATGATATTTCTAAATATGAAGTAATTTATATTATGACACCAGTATATTGGGGAAGTTATGCACCTGAAATAGAAACAGCAATAAAAGATTTAGATTTTACAGGAAAGATAATAAGAATAGTAACAACTCACGAAGGATCTGGTTTAGCAAATGTTGTCCAAGATATTAAAAATGTTTGCAAAGGAGCAAATGTCTTAAATGATAGTATTGCAATAAAAGGAACAGATTGCATTAATGCAAGAAATAAAATAGAAGAATGGATCTAATTAAATAATTTTATGAAATGGAGATGTTAGTTATGAAAGTATTACTAGTAAATGGAGGACCTCATAAAGAAGGTTGTACTTATACTGCATTAAAAGAAGTTGAAAAAGAATTAAATAACGAAGGAATTGAAACTGAAATATTTTGGGTAGGTCTAAAGCCTATATCTGGATGTATAGCATGTCATAAATGTTCTGAAATAGGAAAATGCGTATTTGATGATGTTGTCAATGAATTTGCAGAAAAAGCTAAAAAAGCAGATGGATTTGTTTTTGGAACACCAGTTCATTATGCAGCAGCTTCAGGAGCAATTACTTCTTTTATGGATAGACTTTTTTATTCAACTTTTTCAAATCCAGATATATTTAGACTAAAACCAGCAGCAACAGTAGTATCAGCAAGAAGAGCAGGAACAACTGCTACATTTGAACAATTAAACAAATACTATACAATGACTCAAATGCCAGTAATTTCTTCTAGATATTGGAATATGGTACATGGAACTAATCCAGAAGAGGTAAAAAAAGATGAAGAAGGTATGCAAATAATGAGAATACTTGGTAAAAATATGGCTTATTATTTAAAATGTATTGAAGCTGGAAAAGAAAAAGGTGTAAATCCTCCAGAATTAGAAGAGATTACATTTACAAATTTTATTAGATAAGTTAGGTAAGAAAAATAGTAATTTGAAGAAATGGAGAAAATATGAGAATATCAGAAATAGTTCAATTATTAAAAGAATATATTATATTAGGAATTGTTGCAATAATATTTTTAGGGTTATTATTTTTTATAGGATATAAAATAGTTTATCAAAAAATACTGAAAGGTAAAAAAACAATTTCAAGGAAGAATATGTTATTATATGGTATAACTATATGTTATGCAATTATAGCTTTTGGAGCAGTATTCCTAAGTCGAGGAGGGGGCTATTATGGTGTAGCAAATTTCCATTTATTTAACTCATATAGAGAAGCTTATCACAAAATGGAAATATCTTTATTTAGAAATATTATTTTAAATATTTTACTATTCATGCCATTAGGTTTTCTACTTCCAATTTACTCAAAAAAGTTAAAGAAAATATATAAAGTAGTTCCAATAGGATTTTTAATTACTGTACTTATTGAAACAATACAATATATTACCAAAATTGGTATATTTGAAATAGATGATATTTTTAATAATACAATAGGAGTATTAATTGGATATTGTATATATATGATTCTAAACAATTTAAGAACAAAGCAAAATAGAAAATACATTTTTGGTTATGTAATACCAGTTATAGCTGTAATATCAATCTTTATAGGAATATATGTAAAATACCAAAAGCAAGAATTAGGCAATTTACCATTTGAATATAATTATAAAATAAATATGAAAAATATAAATATTGAAAGTAAAGCTCAATTTTCAAATGAACATAGCAATAAAGAAATTTATTATGTAAAAACATTAACAGAAGAAGATACAAGAAAATTGGCAGAAAATATATTTGAAAAGTTAGGGACAACCATTGACGAAAGACGTGTAGACATTTATGAAAATACTGCAATATATTATTCTTCCGATAAAAATTATAGCATATGGGTAACTTATAAAGGAGGAACTTATTCATATACTGACTTTTCTAAAATTTCAGAAGATAATGAAGAAACAAATAGCCAAACAGGAGCAACAAAAATAGAGTCAAATATTAAAACAGGAGCAACAAGAGAAGAAATAGAAATAGCCTTACAAAAGCTCGGCATTGAAATACCTCAAAGTGCAAAATTTGAAGAAAAAGAAGATAATTATATTTTCTCTGTTGATATGGAACTTGAAGAAAATTATTTGATAGATGGAAATATAACATGTTCTTATTCTAAAGATGGAACAATAAAAAATATGAAAAATAATTTAGTAAGATATGAAAAAGTAAAAGATAAGGAAATAATAAGCCAAGAAGAAGCCTATAGCCAAATTAAAGAAGGAAAATTCCAGTATTTTGATGATGAAAAAATTACTAGTATAGAAATAGATGGTGTAGTATTAAAATACGCTTTAGATACAAAAGGATATTATGTTCCAATATATGTTTTTGATGCCAAAATAAATAATCAAGAAACATTATTACAAATTAGAGCAGTTAAATGAAATGACTAGGCTTAATAAAAAATATATTAATACAAATACGAGCAATTTGCATTGGAGGAAATTAAATTGAAAAAGAAGTTTTGGGTTGTTTTGATAGCTATAGTAATTTTATTAAGTATATTTGTTCCAATAAGAAGTGGACAATATGTATATATGGATACTAAAAATAATAAATTAACTTCAACTACATATAATGCCTATTATAATATATATGGAATGAGAATATATAAAGTTTTTATTGATTATAAGGAATACTAACACAATGAATTTTAACGACAAACTACAATTGCACTAAACTGCTATCGCAGTGGTCTTTTTAGTTAGTATAACATAAAAGCAATAAGTTTTCTACTAAATT
>CANQKO010000055.1 GCA_947624505.1 uncultured Bacilli bacterium
TCACCAAAACAATCTTATACGAACCCGATAGCGATTTTTTTATTATGTATGAAATTTTTGAAGTTAATATATTTATTAATTTTTTCTTTACAATTTACATTGTATATTAATAACCAATATTGCATGGGAAAGGAGAAAGCAAAATAATATGTTGTTAAAAAACTGTATTTATTTTATTTTAATAGTAATTAGTTTACTTTCAATACCAATATTGATTTATTCAATAAAAAATAAAAACAAAAATAATAGTAAAAGTATAAAAATAATTATTATTTTTTATATAATATACTTAATTTTAGGTGCTGTTGTTATCCCAGATATTTTATGTTTAGATATAGGACTTGAATTTTTACTTATAGAATTTGTAGTCTTGATTGCTATAATAATTTATCTTATATCTACTATTATATGTTCAAAAAAAATAAAAAAAAGCAATGAAATATTTTCTTTATCTAAAAAAACGATAGTATTTACATTGTTGTTGATTATATTACCTATTTTATTATTTTTGGGTAGTTTCATTAAAGAATATTATTTAATAATGAATAGTGATTTAGTATTAGTATATAATTCAAGTGGTAATGGTGGATTTGGAAATAGTACGGAATTTGCATATGCAATTAATGAAAAATATTGTGAAGAAATTAGTTTGGGTATTGGAAATGGAGATTATAGCTTAGTAGAATATTTACCTAAAAAAGCAAAAAAGATAGATAATATTAAAGATATAAGTAATTTAGGTAATTATGATATACATTTTGACAGCAATGACAAATATATTTCAGTATATAAAAATGGTAAACTTATTCACAAAGAGCAACTTAATTCAAGTTATTTTAACATTGATTTTGACGGAGGTTTTTATATAAACAATAATTAATTAAAAATTATGGACAATTGAAATTTATTATCTTATAAAAATATATTATTATTCCATTTCTTAAATATATGGGGTTCGGACTTAGAAAGTTTCGGTTCACCAAAACAATCTTATACGAACCCGTATAAGCTAAGTTTATTAGTATAAGGCTAATAAACTTTTTTTAAAGAATGTATCAGGACCTGTTATCATTAATGCATAAATTTGAAAATGCACTATCATTGATGTTATTAATGTTACTAGAAATATTGATATTTTCTCTTTAATATCTACTTCTTTTTCTATTATTTGCTTAATTTCTTTTAAATCTTTTTTCTGTGACATTTTTGCTCCTTAAATTATATAGTTTTTCTATTTTATATAATATCACAACTTTTAAGTTATGTCACTATTCCTAAAAATATAAATTAATCAAATTTTGTTATTTTTAATTGACAATATATTTTCAATATGTTACTATATCTATGATGTTAACAAAAGAAATGAAAGGAGATGTAATCTGTGAATATCATATCTTTAATTATAAGTATTGTAATGTTATATGTTTTATATTATATTTTTGAAAATTATAATTTTACAACAGGTTTAATTGTTAATTGTATTTATGTAACAATTATTTCAATAATTAATAATGGATATAGCACATTAAATATTTTAATAAGTATTATCATTGCAATAATTGAAACAATAATTTTATGTAAAATATATAGTAAAAGTAATTCTTTTGGAGACTTCTTTGTGAAAGTTTTATTATTCGGATTTGTAATAATAATTATATTAACAATAATATCTTTTATTATAGCTTCAATTACAGGGTCAAATAGCATACTTTCCCACTAATATTATATAATAAAAATCATCAGCTATAATAAATTATTACATAACAAATAAAGATATCATTTAAACTGAAGTGAACCTCAAAATGTTCACTCGAAAAAAAGAGATAAGCGAGGATTCAATTTAATCTTCGCTTATTTTTTAGTCTTTTTGTGTTAATAAATTTCCAGATTCCAACTTGAGAAAATTCTTTTTTTATAATTAGTGTAATTACCTAATTTATATAATAAATTTTACCTTTTCATGCTATATCTTTAAAACTCTTAACGCAATCAAAATAGCAATTATAGATACACCTACATCTGCAAAAACTGCTTCCCACATAGTTGATATTCCTAGGGCACTTAAAATAAGAACTGCTATTTTAATAAAAATTGCAAAAACAATATTTTCTCTTACTATTTTCATTGTCTTTTTTGAAATATTAATTGCACTTGAAATTTTAGATGGCTCATCAGTCATTATAACTATATCAGCTGCTTCTATTGCACTATCAGAACCTAATCCTCCCATTGCAATTCCTATATCAGCTAATGCTAAAACAGGAGCATCATTAATTCCATCACCTACAAAAATAAGTTTACCTTTTTGACTTTTTTCTTTAAGTAATTCTTCTACTTTTTCAACTTTTCCATTTGGAAGTAAATCAGTATAAACTTTATCTATTCCTAATTTATTTGCTACATCTTCTCCTACATCTTTTCTATCTCCTGTTAGCATAACTATTTTATTTATATTATTTTTCTTTAAATCCTGTATTGCTTTTTTAGCATCTTTTTTCATTTTATCAGCAATTAATATATACCCTACATATTTTCCATCCATCGCTATATATAAAAGAGTACCAACATCATTGCATTTTTTATATTCTATTTCTTGATTATTCATTAACTTTTCATTACCAATTACAATATTTTTCCCTTTAGCTTTTGCAACAATCCCTAAGCCTGCCAGTTCTTTTATATCTGAAATCATATTATTATCTATGTCTTTACCATAAGCTCTTTTAATTGTATCAGCAATAGGATGATTTGAATTACTTTCTGCATAAGCAGCATATTCAATTAATTCCTCCTTTGATATATCTATTGTCTCAATCTTCTGAACATCAAAGACTCCTTCTGTTAAAGTACCTGTTTTATCTAGTACAACTATTTCTGCGTCAGATAAATCCTCTAAATAATTTCCTCCTTTTATAAGTAAACCTATTTTCGAAGCTCCTCCAATCCCGCCAAAAAAACTTAAGGGTATTGATATAACTAATGCGCATGGACAAGATACAACTAAAAATGATAATGCTCTATATAACCAGTTAGAAAAATTATTCCATCCTAATATCATACAAGGGACTATTGCAAGTAAAATAGCAGTGATAACTACTATTGGTGTATAATATTTTGCAAATTTAGTAATAAAATTCTCTGATTTCGATTTTCTATTACTTGCATTTTCAACTAATTCTAATATTTTACTAACAGTAGATTCTTCAAATTTTTTTGTAACTTTTATCTTTATCAAACCATTTTGATTTATAGATCCACTTAAAACTTCTTTTCCGATACTAATCTTTCTAGGTACTGATTCACCAGTTAGAGCTGAAGTATCTATCATTGATTCACCTTCTATTACTGTACCATCTAACGGAATCTTTTCTCCCGGTTTTATAATAATAGTTTCACCAATCTTAACTTCATCAGGAAAAACTTTTTCAATTTTATTATTTCTTTCTACATTTGCATAATCAGGTCTAATATCCATTAAACTTGATATTGATTTCCTTGATTTATCAACAGCATATTTCTGAAATAATTCTCCTATTTGATAAAAAAGCATTACAGCAACCGCTTCAGGAAACTCTCCTATCGCAAATGCCCCTAATGTTGCCACAGTCATTAAAAAATTTTCATCAAATACTTTTCCTCTTAATATATTTCTTATAGCTTTTAAAATAATTTCTAATCCAACAATTAGATAGCTTATTATATATATACTATTATTAATCCATATATTATTAAAAGAAAAACATAGAGAAATAAAAAATAATATTAATGCAATTACTACTTTCAAAGATCTTTTTTTCATATATACCCCCTAAAACTCCTCTAAGATTGCATCAGGTTCTTCTCTTTTTATAACCTTTTTTAACTGTTTCATTAATTCTTTTTCATTTTTTTCATCATATTCTAAAACCATTCTTTCCGTTATAAAACTTATTGATACACTTTTTATATTCTCTATTTTATCTATTGATCTTTCTAATTCTGCAGCACAATTTGCACAATCTATTCCTTTTATTTTAAATATTTTTCTCATAATTTACCTCCTATTTATGTTCTATATGTTCTATACCTACTTCAAATAATTGTTTAATATGGTCATCATCTAACATATAATATACTTCTTTACCTTCTTTTCTACATTTTACTATTCCACTTCTTCTCAAAGTTCC
>CANQKO010000056.1 GCA_947624505.1 uncultured Bacilli bacterium
CAAAGCTTGTCTTTGTTTCTTATCATCGCATTTGCCAATGCAAATGCAAAATGGGACATTTTAAAAAAATCTTAACACTTGAAATAATATATTAAAATTATTTTTTGTTTTGCAATTTTTCTTTTTTATCTAAATATTGATAATTAAGATTATTTTGATTACTGATTACTGATTTGCAAAGTTCTTTTTCTAAATTATCACGAGTATTTTTAGCAATTCTTCCTCCTCGTTTCGCAATTTCTTTATTTTGATCTAGTCCATAAGGCTTATACTCTTTGGCAAGCTCACGAGTTGCAATTTCTCCTAAATCTGTTAAAAGAACTTCTACATCTGTCATATTATCTCTTAAAGATTCTTTGCGAAGTCCTTTGAATGCTTTATAGTCTTTAGATTTCATTCCAGACCATTCTTTGTAAATTTCATTAGTAAGTATTCCATATTCATATTCTTTTGAAATACCAGCTTCTTTCCATAAATCAGTTAATTTATTTCTATCTAGTATTCCTTTTAATCTGGCTTCAATCCATTTATCAGAATATCCTCTTTGACGATAATAGTTAATTGCTCTTTTAATAGCAATTTCCGGATCAAATACTTCATCAATTCTTTCACTTCCTAAATTGGCAAGCCATAATTTAAATGGTTCTGCTTTAGGACTTGGAATTGATTCTATAAGTTAAATATTCCTTTTGTATCTAAAGTATCGGTACTACGCATCTTTCCGTCTTTGGCTTTCAATTTTAAACTCCGACATTTTGTCGGAAGTTCACTATCCTCATCATTAATTAATCTTCTTTTAAGAGTCGTCCAATAATCACTTGAATCTTTACTATTCGTTAAAGCACTTATTACATCGACAACACTAAAATAATAATCTTCTTTTTCACTATCCCAAATACTTCTAATTTCTTTACCTTCAAATAGATTGGAAATAGTTTCTAATTTGTTTTTCATACAAAACCTCCTCGATAATAATATTACATATCAAGAACATTTGTTTGACAATACATTTTTTAAATTAATGACAATTATTTTAAAAAACATAGGATTCATTCATATAAAAACCTCGTTTCTATATTCAAGAAACGAAGTTCAGTTATTTATTATTTTTAGTTTAAAATATTTTTTTATTTTCTTTTGGTATATTTAACATCTTTAGCATATTTTTTTAAAGCAAGATAAGCAAATAATGTAGATACGACTACTCCTAAAATAGATTCATATATAGCAGTCGTCATCAAGGAAATAGTTCTAAGATCAACCCCAATGATTTTTTCAACTACAACCATCACAACAATTAAGCCAATAATTCCTGCTAAAAAGATATAAGGCAAAATTCTAAGTAAAACATCTTTAAAAGATATTTTTCTTTTAAGAGTTTTAGCTGTACCAAATAACACTATTAAACAATTCAAAAATGTTGGTACTAAACAACACATTGCTCCCCCTATATAATTTGGAATAGAATTTTCTTTATTAACCCCTACAAGAGAAACTAAAATAATTCCTAAGAAAAATCCTACTATCACCCCTGGTAATAATTGTTTAACTATATCTTTACTTTTCATTATTAATCTCCTATTACACCATTAAATACTGGCTTACCAATATATTCTTTAACTTTTTCTTTATTTGTTAATATCCGTATTGCGCCTGCAGCTAAAGCTTCTAATTCAAATTCACCTGGCATTACTTCAATTTTACCTAAATTTTTAATATATTTAGTTAATTTTTTAATATAATAATCATCATTAGCAATACCACCGGTTAAAATTATAGCACTACAATTACCTTTTAAAGCTACATACATAGCGCCAATTTGTTTAGCTATTTGATAAATCATAGCATCATAAATAATTTTAGCTTTTTTATTACCATCATTAATCATTTGGACAACATCTTTAATATCAGCAGTCCCTAAATGGGCTAAAATACCACCATTTTTACTAATTAAAGCTTTAATTTCTGCCTCACTATATTTTCCACTAAAACACATATTAACTAATGGTTTAGCAGGAATAAAGCCACTTCTATTCGGAGCCATTGGCCCATCACCATTGACAATATCATTACAATCAATCATTTTACCGTGATTATGCGCTGCCACAGATATACCACCACCAGCGTGACAAATAATTAAATTTAGATCTTCATATTGACAATTTATTTTTTGGGCATATCTAATAGCAATTTCTTTTTGATTTAGAGCGTGAATTCGGCTTTCCCGATATATTCCGGGTATGCCTGTAATTCTAGCCTCTAGATTAAATTCATCAACATCAGGGGGATTAACACAAAAACTTCTTTTATTATATTTTTGACCTAATTCATATGCTAAAACAATTCCTAAAGCCGATGGATGTTTAACAATTCGCATAGATTTAGCATCATTATACATTAATTCATTTATTTCGTAAGTACCACCCTCGCAACATTCAAGAGATCCACCACGACCTGAGAATGCATCAATTGATTTAATAGCAATTTTATTTTCTTTTAATGTTTCTAAAACCATATTAAGTCGAAACTCTCTTTGATCTGATATTTCTTTAAAAGTTTTTAAAATATCTTGATCGTGTTCAATATTTACTTTAAAAACACATTTATCATTATCAAATAAACCAATTTTTGTACTAGTTGAGCCCGGGTTGATAGATAAAATTCTAAATTTATTTTTGGCCATTTTTTAAATCACCCGCTCTAACAATAGAAAATAAAATATTACCAACTAATTCTGATACCGGTGCACTTCTTGAACAATCACTACAAATTTTTCTAAAACCTTGTAATAATGGTCCATAAGCATCAGCTTTACCAAATTGTTGAATTAATTTTACCCCAATATTACCAGCATTTAAATCTGGAAAAATCAAAATATTGGCTTTACCAGCAACTTCACTTTCTCTTTTGACTTTTTTTGCGGCAATTTCTGGTATAATGGCTGAATCTAATTGAAATTCACCATCAATTTTTAACTCCGGTCTTCTTTCTTTGGCAAGTTTTACAGCTGTTTTAACTTTTTCAACTAATTCACCACTTCCAGAGCCATCTGTTGAATAAGAAAGTAAAGCACATCTTGGTTCCCAACCTGTTACGGATTTAATTGTATCACAAGTATTTATAGCAATACTAGCTAGTTCTGAAGCACTTGGATTAGTGCAAACAGCACAATCCCCAACGGCAATTAAATTACCACCATCTGAAAAAGTATAATTAGGAAGCTCAGCAATACCAACAGATGATGCTACTTCTAATTCGTTATTTAAACCAACAATGGTTTGAGCAGCTAAAATAATGTCCCCTGTTGCACTAGTAATACCAGCAAATGTTACATCAACCTCATCTATTGCTTCCATCATAAATGCTAAATATAATGGTTCATTCATTCTTCTTCTTAATGATTTTTCACCATAAACAAGATTAGGTAATTGTAAATATTTTTGTAATATCTTTTCTTTGTATTCTTCATTATTAATATCAATATATTCCCAAGTAGAATCATCAATTTTATTTTCTTGACATAAAGATTTAACTTCATCTTTATGACCAACAATGACAACATTACAATATTTTTCCCTCGCAACTTCATCTATAGCAAGAACCATTTTAGCATCATTAGCTTCCGGAAAGGCAACCCGTCCTGGGTTAGCCTTTGCTTTAGCCTTAACCGTTTCTATTAAGTTCATAATTACTCCTACCTACAAATAAAGTCGCCATCTTCATATCTTGGAGGAATAACAGGAACTAATAAATAAGATTCATATTTTCCACCGGTATGAATAACGTGTTCACCTTTATTATCAGGGAACCAAACAAGTGGTTCAAACCATTCATCACGAATATATCGACCAGCAATTTGTAA
>CANQKO010000057.1 GCA_947624505.1 uncultured Bacilli bacterium
GGTACCTCCATTAATCATATTGGAAGTAAAACATTTTCAATAAACCTTCTTACTGATGATGATATTAAGAATGCTTTATTAGAGAAAATAAAAAACATTAAATAATTTGGATCCGCAATTAAATTTATTTTTTAAAAAAGCCTCTTGAAAAAATAGTATAAATAAGATAGAATTAAATGGTAAGAATAAAAGTGGTAAAGGGGCATTGATATAGTGAATCCTACAAATGAAAATAATAAACAAATTTTAAATATACCAATTGAAGATATAATACCTAATCGTTTTCAACCAAGATTATCATTTGATGAGAATGGTTTAAAAGAATTAGCTTCATCAATAAAAGAGCACGGGATTATTCAACCCCTTGTTTTAAGAAGACTTTCTGACAAGTATGAAATAGTTGCAGGTGAAAGAAGATATAAAGCCGCTAAAATGGCGGGACTTACTAGTGTACCAGCAATAATTACTGAAATGGATGATAAAAAAAGTGCAGAAGTAGCAATAGTGGAAAACGTTCAAAGACGAGATCTATCTTCAATTGAAGAAGCTAAATCTTATAAAGCACTTTTAGATAAAGGGTATTTAACCCAAGAAGAATTAGCAAAAAAAATGGGTCTTAGTCAATCAGCTATTTCTAATAAACTTCGTCTTTTATCTTTAGCACCATCAGTTCAAGAAGCTTTAGTTAATGGTAAAATTTCTGAAAGACACGCGCGAAGTTTACTAGTTTTAGATGACTTAAAAGAACAAGAAGAATGGTTAGAAAAATTAATAAATGAGAGATTAACTGTTAAAGAATTAGATAAAAGATTAGCAGAAATTAAGAAAAATAAGGAGGAAGATATTATACCAATTGAAGAAGTAGTGCCTAAAGTAAAAGAAGAAATTCCAAATCAAAATGAAGAAGTTATTTTTGCAAAAAAGAATAAGGGCATTCCTAATACATTCTTTAATTTCTTAGAAAATGAATCAGTTAATATGGGGGTCAGTGATAATAATTTAAATAATTCTATTATTAAAGAACCTGAAATTAATGAAGTTAAAGAAGTATCTGAAGCTAATGAAGAAATTGAAATGCTTGACTTTTTAGCACCAGAACCGCCAAAAAAAGATATGGAATTAGTTAATTCTTTAGTTGATGAATTATTAAAAACGTTGACTAGTAAAAATTATCAAGTTTTGATGAATAAAGATGAAACAACTAAAGAAGTAAAATATACTATTACTATTAATAAAGAATAAAGTCGCCATTTTGGTGACTTTAATTTATTTCTGGTTCACTTCCTTTAACATAATAATAAATATAAGAATTTTTGGCGTTATTAGTGTATTCTCCTGTCACTGCATCTAAAATTACTCCAACTACATTTTCGGGTTTTTGATACCAGTTATCTTCTCCTACATCTTGGATTTCTTCCATTGTGTCGGCCCAAATATTTTTAGGTATAACACTATAGCCATTAGCAAATTCTCTATTATCATCATAACCAGTCCAAATTAACATTAAATCTTCTTTATTATAACCAACTGTCCAATAATCGGTTCCTGTTGATCCAGTTTTAATGGCATATTTCCGACTTAGTTTACTAGCAATCACTGATGCCGTAGCAGTAGTATAATCTTTAAAGTTAGAATTACTTGTACTTGTTAATAATTCATTTAAAATATAGACATAATTAGGATTTAAAACTAAATTCTTTTTTTCTTCTTTTTTATATATTACATTACCGCTTGGGTCTTCGATTTTTCTAATTAAATATAAATCTTTTTTATAACCACCCGATGCAAGAGTAGTGTAGCCTGTAGCAAAATCAATTATATTAATTTCTCCAGTTCCTAAAGCTAGAGAAACATTCGGTTCTAAATCTTCTTTAATACCAACTCGTTTAGCAGTTTCAACTAAAGTTTCTGGACCTAAAAAAAGATTAGTTTTAACTGCATAAATATTATCAGAAAAAGCAATTGCGGCAGCCATAGTTATTTCTTTATTAGCATATTTGTTATTAAAATTATTGGGTGAATATGTATCTTTATTATTAATATTAAAAGTTGTGTATTCACTAGTAAATTTACTTGAAGCAGTTAAATTGTTTTCTAAAGCTGCATAATATAAGAAAGGTTTCATTGTTGATCCAACTTGCCTTTTTGATTTTGTAGCGCGGTTATATTCACTTACACCATAATCCATTCCGCCCGTTAAAGCTTCAATTTTTCCACTTTCAGGATCAACAATGACACTGGCAACTTGTAAATCTTTTTCATCTTTAATATTATTAATAATATTTTTTTCTAAAGAAGTTTGTTTTTCCATATCAAGATTAGTGTAGATTCTAAGACCTCCACTAGCAAGAACTGAGGAATTTATTCCTAAACTTTTTAATTCATCATAAACTGCATCTTGGTAATACATAAGCATTTGTAAATTCTTTTCATTATATTTTCCATAAATATTAGTATTTTCTAAATCTAAATTATTATATTCATCTTCATTTATATAATTGTTATTTAATAAAGATTTAGCAACTATCTGAGCTCTTTTTAAAGAAGCATCTTTATTAGATACCGGATTCATTTTATTAGGGCTTTTAGGAATACCTGCTAAATAGATAGCTTCTTCTAAAGTAAGATTAGAAGCCTCTTTATTAAAATAATAACTAGCAGCATTACTAATACCATAATTACCATTACCATAGTTTATAGTATTAAGATAAGCCTCTAATATTTCATCTTTATCGTATTGGATTTCGACTATAATTGTAAGAAAGGCTTCTTCTATTTTTCTTTTCCAAGTTTGATCAAAATCAAGATATAAATATTTAACTAGTTGTTGGGTTATTGTTGAGCCACCTTGAACTATTTCTCCACTTGTAACATTTTCATAAATTGCTTTAATAATTCTTCCTATGTCAAAACCATTATGAGTATAAAAACTTTTATCTTCAATAGATATAACGGCATTGATTAAATTTTTATTTATATCATCAATATTAACCCAAGAAGATGTACTACTACCTAAATAAACTAATTCATCTTTATTATCATATAAATAATAAGTACCATTATTGGTTATATTTAATTTAGGTGTAATTAGGGCATAAATATTAATGCCAATGTAAAGAAAAATGAAGGCAATAAATGAGAATAATCCAAGTTTTATAAGGGCCTTTATAATCTTCATTAAGATCACCTAAATATTATTATGTAAAAAAATATTAAAATTATGTGTCAATAGTTTTTGAAAATGTCTTAAAATTTTTAAAACATTAACGGGAAAAATATTCTCGTTTTTGTTTGAAATT
>CANQKO010000058.1 GCA_947624505.1 uncultured Bacilli bacterium
GTATCAATATATTCCCAAGTAGAATCATCTATTTTATTTTCTTTACATAATGATTTTACTTCATCAATATGACCAACAATTACAACATCACAATAACCACCTCTAGAAACCTCATCTATAGCAAGAACCATTTTCGTATCATTAGCCTCAGGAAAGGCTACCCGTCCTGGGTTAGCCTTCGCTTTAGCTTTAACAGTTTCTATTAAGTCCATAATTACTCCTATCTATAAATATAGTCGCCATCTTCATAACGAGGTGGAATAACTGGAACTAAAAGGTATGACTCATATTTGCCACCAGTGTGAATAACATGTTCACCTTTATTATCAGGGAACCAAACAAGTGGTTCAAACCATTCATCACGAATATATCGACCAGCAATTTGTAATTGTAATTTTTGACCCTTATGCCAAATACGAGAAATTGGCCATATTTCAATATCAACAGGAACAATTTCTCCTGGTTTTAATTTTTCTGTACGATCGTGAGTATGAACTGGTTGATATTCAGTAGATTTTTCTTCATCTAAATGTCTAGCTGAAACTCTAAGTTTACCCCAAGCCCCAGGATGACGTTCCGATCCAAAAATCGTTACTGGTAATTCCTCACCTTTAGTAGATAATTTCTTAATTGTGATAAACAAATCCATATCATCATGGCCTTTTGCTTCAACATACATTCTAAGTTTCATATAACCAGTTAGTTCAGTATCTTTTCTAAAAGTATACTCAAAAGTTGTTAGTCCTGTTGCACCATCATAACTAACACTACTAGCATTTTTTACTGGTGCATCACCCAATTTATGGGTACTAGCATTTAAATACAATTTTTTATAAACAGTTCTAGCAAGTGGCCATTCATTTTCAGGACGATTTGTTTGATATGGATATTCAAAAGCATCCATAACTTCCATCCTGATTCTTGGTGTTAATTCCCAACCATTATAAATACCTTTTAAATAACGATCAAAGAATAATTTTAAATCTTGTAACCATTTAGAATTATAAGTATCAGGCCATTCAAATACTTGATGACAACGCATCCATTTTTTCTTGGATTTTATATTTTTAAAGCCTTCCCAACTTCCTCTTAAATGGAAATGATTCCAATTACAAGTAGTATAAACCGGAATATTTATTTTTTCATAATGTGGTATTTTATCTTGCCAATATGGACTTGTAACATATGGCTCTTTTTTAGCCATAGCTACTGTGTTATCGATATAGCCCTTACCTTGAGCCGCAATAACAATTGATCCACCAAAGAAACCTGGAATACCACCTTCCATAATACTTTCACGGTATTGATCACCAGTTGCTTCCCAAGGAGCAATACAAACTAAATGTGGTGGACATTCGGCAGCAATACGCCATTGACACATAGCAACACCTGAGTTACCAAATAAGGCTATCTTACCATTACACCATTTTTCTTTCGCAGCCCATTCAATAAAATCATAACCATCTCTACCCTCTTGTGTACTAAATTGTTGTTGATCTCCCTCACTATTACCAATACCTCTTGGGTCTACATTAGCAACAGCATATCCTTGGTAACACCAAAAAAGAGGATCGGCTGATTCAAATTTACATACATTTGATACAGCTCCCGTTGGTACTCCCATTGGTCTAAAAATTTGGACTGGTTGATGCCAAGGTTGTTTACCAAAGAAAGACCAACTAATAATAAGAGGAACAGGTGTTTCTAAAGCCGTTGCAGGAATATAAATATCAGCATAAATAGTTACACCATCCCGCATTTTAACAGGTCTATCTTGAAGACATATTACTCTTTTCTCATCATCAACATAATACTCGGTTGTGTTAACAGGTACCTCAATGCAATAATTCATTGCTTCTTCTCTTGGAATTTTTGCAAATTCCTCTTTTGGTATTGGCTCTGTCATTTTAGTAAAAATAACATCACAGCTTGTACCATCAGGATATTTAACATTGACTATTTTTTCATCTCTTTTGGGCATTTCCTTAGGCAAAGACAATTCATTTTCAATTGGCTTTTTTTCTTCTTTCATTTTTAACCTTCTCTTTCTATTCTTTATCTATAAAAATTAGCCTTCAATTTGTTTAGCAATAATTTCGGCTGCTTCACTAATTGTATTAGCGTGCATTAATTCAGTATACTTAATATAGCAATCATATTCTTCTTCAAATTCAGAAATAATTCCAACCATTTCTAAACTTTTTAAATCAACATCTGTTTTAATATTAGTACTACCAGATAAAGTAGATGCTTCTACTTTTAATACTTTAGCAGTTTTTTCAATTAATTTTTTTTCAATTTCTTCTTTCATAAATCCTCCTATTATTTATTTTAGCACAATATAAACCATATAAAAATAGAAATATTAAAATTATTAAAAATATTAACTTATTTTTATTATTTTTAATTATTAAACATAAAAAAATAACGATGACAAGTCGTTATTTCTAGTTTAGAATTAACTTTAGTTTAGTCGAACTTAAAGTTACTTGTTAGAAGTTTCCTTTCTTCATATGATCATATACTTAATAACAAACAAGACCTTACAGGTATTCTTTTGCATTCTTCACATACCAAAATATGATAAGAAATAATAATTAATAAACTATTGTAGATTAACTATTATTAATCGCTATTATATTATTAAGTAATTTTACTATAACACTGTTTTCTATTTTTTACAATAGCTTGGATTAAAAAATTTTTTAATTTGTAAAATTTCCATCCTTTTAAAGTCAAAAAAACAATAAAATTTTTTATACAAAAAAAGCCTTCACATAAGGGCTTCTTTGATATCTTAAATGGTGGCTCCAGCGGGAATTGAACCAGCGACACAAGGATTTTCAGTCCTCTGCTCTACCAACTGAGCTATGAAGCCATAATGGCGGTTCGTACGGGATTTGAACCCGTGATCTTCTGCGTGACAGGCAGACGTCATAGGCCTCTAGACTAACGAA
>CANQKO010000059.1 GCA_947624505.1 uncultured Bacilli bacterium
AACTATCAATAAAGTAACTTATTAGAAGCAAAGAAGAAGAAAGAATACTAACAGGCAAAATTTCTGGAATAGAAGATGAGTATTATAAATTGTAAAGAGTTATATTCTCCTAGAGAATATCTAAAAGTACGAATTAAAAAATAGATATTGAAAAAAATATATTTGAATTGAGTAGCAAAGAAAATAAGAAATTAATATATGGTTATTTAATGAGAACAATTAATTAAAATTTTTACAAAAAAAGATAATGTTCGCTTGAAATTGCTATATAAATTGTGTATTATATATCCAACCTTTTTGTCGAAAGGTAGTCTTTACTTAAAGACGGAAAGGGGGTAAATGTAATGACACAGCCTGAATTAATTTTACGATTAGTTGAAATGCTTTTAGCTGAAAAAGCTAAAAACAAAGACTCAACGAAAGTAGAAGAAAACAAAGAGGATAAAGACTAATGTGTCATACATAGTCGGCAGAGTAGGAGTTACGACCTGCTCTGTTTTTTTGTTAAAAAAAAAGTATGTGTAGTTACGATACACATACAAGTAAATGAAATCCACAGCCTGACTAAGGATACATTTATTTTGTACTTAAATAATAACATATTTTTCTTAGTTTGTCAAATTTTTTAAGGAGGTTACTATGGTGGATAAATTAAAAATAATTAATTTTATACAAGATTTTGGGTGTGCTAGATTAAGCCATTTACCAATATTATATGATGATAAAAATAATAATTTTAAAAATATACTAGATAACATGTATATAAGCAAGTAATACTTACAATTACTTGCTTTTTGCTTTGAAATTAATGGAAAATTTTCTTAAAAATATAAAAATATGTCAAAATTTAGACATATTTTTTATGTATTTAGACTTTATTTTATTGAATAAACATAGTATAATATAAGTTGGTAAAAAGAAAGGAAGGATTACTTTGAGAAAGATTACAGACTTTGTTATAAACAAAAGACACTTTATTCTAATCTTATTTATTATTTTAACAATAATTGCTGGAGTTTTATCTACAAAAGTAAAAATAAATCACGATATTGCAAAATATCTGCCAAGTACTTCAGAAACAAGAATAGGTATGGACATTATGGAAGAAGAATTTGCAGGGACAGAAACAAGTACTTTAAACTTAATGTTTGAAGATTTGCAAGAGGATAAAACAAAAATAAAAGAAGATTTAGAAAAAATAGATGGAGTAGAAGAAGTAGATTATGATGATACAGAAGACTACAATAAAGAAAACTATACTTTGTATGTTATAACAGTAGATGATAAATCTGATTCTGAAATGGCAACAGAAGTATATAACAAAGTAGCAGAAAAATATAAAGATTATACTTTTTACACAAGTGGAGATGTATCAGAAACAAACAAATCAGTATTACCTATATGGATAATTGTACTTGCAGTAATATGTGCATTAATTATCTTAATAATAATGTGTGAATCTTATGTAGAACCATTCTTATTCTTAACATCAATATTAATGGCAGTAGCATTAAATAAAGGAACAAACATCATATTTGATAATGTATCACATATTACAAATTCAATAGCAGCAATATTACAGATGGCATTATCAATGGATTACTCAATAATGTTAATGAATAGATATGACCAAGAAAAAGAGACTGAAAAAGATAAAGTTAAAGCAATGAAAAATGCTTTATATAAGGCATTCCAAGCAATATCAAGTAGTTCTGTTACAACAATAGTTGGACTTCTAGCATTAATATTTATGACATTTAGAATAGGAAGAGACTTAGGATTTGTTTTAGCAAAAGGAGTTTTATTTAGCTTAATTTGTATATTCTTTGTACTTCCAGATTTAATATTAATATTTGATAAATGGATTACAAAAACAAAGAAGAAAAGCCCAGAAATTAAACTAAACAAATTAGGAGCATATAGTTATAAAATAAGATATATTGCAGTTCCATTATTTATCTTTATATTTGTCTCAAGTTTTCTACTAAAAGGAAACTTAGGAATTGATTATACTGATACTGAGTCAGACGAGATAACAGAAGTTTTTTCTGAAAATAACCAGATAGCTATCTTATACAAAAATGAAGATGAGCAAAAAGTAGCAGAGTATTTAAAAGAACTTGAAAACAAAGAGAAGGTAGATGAAGTATTAGCCTACGGAAATACTATAAATGAGAAATTAACTTATGACAAACTAAATGATAAGTTAAATGATTTAGGCTCAACAGTTAATGTAGAAGATTACCTATTAAAAATAGTGTATTTTGATTATTATAATCCTGAAAAAAATAATACAATTACATTTGAAGAATTTATAGACTTTATTGAAAATGAAGCTTACAACAATGAGAAAACAAATAAAAAAATAGATGATAAAACTAAAAAAGATATAACAAGACTAAAAAACTTTGTTACAGAAAAAAATATGAACGAAAAAAAGACTGCAAGTGAAATAGCAGAAATATTAGATATTGGAAAAGACCAAATAGATGATATTTTTACATATTATTTATCTAAAAATAATCAAACTAAAATTACTTTAAATGAATTTGTAAGCTTTATGAATAAAGATGTTTTAACAAATGAAAAATATTCTGTAAAAGTTGATGGTACTGCTAAAGAAAAATTAAAAACTTTATCAAAATTTATAGATAAAGAAAAAATGCAAAAAAAGATGACTGAACAAGAAA
>CANQKO010000060.1 GCA_947624505.1 uncultured Bacilli bacterium
CAAAGCTTGTCTTTGTTTCTTACTAACTCATTTGTGTAGCAAATACAAAATGTAACATTTTAAAAAAATCTTAACATAAAATAATTTAATTTTGTTCATAAATTTTTCACATTCTGTATAAAGGTAATTTTTTTAACCACAATGTTTCCCCTATTTTAAAGGCAATTTCTATAATATTTATGTATTTGCAAAAAAATGTAAATATTATATTTAAAAATATTTAATATCAAAATAATTATCTATTTAGGAATTGGTATTATAAATAAATCGTCTCTAGATAGAGATAAAATATATATTAATATTAGAAATGATTATAATTCTTTTTCATAAAAATTATTTATTTAATACATAATACGTATTCTTTTCATTTCATTTAAAATTTAAAAGATCTCGTAATAATTTTTTATTATATTCAATTAGAGATAGTTTTATAACTTCGCTTATCACTCCATTTAATGGTTGCAAATCATTTCCTGGTTTATTTATTCAAATAATTTTATCAATATTTTCGGTCACTGTGTTTTTTAAAATCAAATTTCAGAAAATATTTTATCAATTTATTCGGCAACTTTTCGGCAACAAAAAAATCGAACTAAAAAGTTCGACTAAAATACAATATGGAGAGAGTGTCGTAGATATCTACAACTTTTACTCATAGGAATTTGATGTATAGTAAATTAATCTTATTTTAGCACATAATATGTATTTTTTCCGTTATCTTCTTTTTTAAGTATATTTTTTTCTATCATTTCATTTAAAATTTTATAAGCTCTTGTTTTAGAAACATTTAATAATTTTTCAGTTACATTTCTATTTATTTTATTATATTCTTTTATATAATTAATAATTATATCTTCTTGTGATAAATTTTGAATAAAAACGTTTGGCTGATCAGTGATTTCTTGAAAATTCATATTAGGTAATGTGATAGAAAATGTATTTTCTGTTGCTTCAAAAGATGGCTTTTTATCACAATGTGCATAACTATCTAAAATTCTTCTAACACCTGTTCCAAATGATTCAACATATCCAAGTCGATAAAATATATTAGCTAAGTTAGGATTCCTAGAAGAAGAAATACCTTTAAATATTTCTTTAATTGTTAAACCATCAATTAAGCCACCCATTGATACTATTTCAAATTTATCATCATAAAGAGTTACCATTATACTACTATTAAAATAATAACTTCTATGAATTACAGCATTTAACAAAGCTTCTCTTAATGAATAGTCTGGATAATCTTTTGTATCTATTCTTTTTAAACCTACTATTTTTCCACTAATTTTATTAAACAATTCAAAATATTCAAATAAATCATCAACTTGTTTAAGCACTGAACCAGTAAATTCCTTTCTGTCACGAAATTCAATTTTATTTGTTCCATTAAAAATTGCACATTTTATTGTGTAAGAACATTGATCAGATAATAGTAATCCTAAATTTGTATATTTATTTTCTTCATTAATAATATTTAATATTTTATATTTATTTTTATCAAACGATAAATTATTATCTTTAAAATTTTTTTCTAAGTATTCAAATGTTAATTCCTGATTTTTAGAAACCATTTCTTCAAATCTTAAACCAGTATGTTCAAATATCAATTTTTTAATTATTTCATCAGATGCTTGAATAGATGAAGAACCATGTCTTATATATACACCACTTGATTTTAGACCTTTATCAGCTAGATAATGTGGTTTATTTGGGCTACTTTGAATTTCTATAGCAATAACATTTTTATTATCGTATTGTTCAATTTTGATCTGTGTATATTCAATTAAGGATGGTTTTATGCCTTCGTTTATCATCCCTGTTAATGCTTGCAAATCATTATCTGGATTTTCTATTCCAATAATATTACCATCATCATCCACGCCAATATAAATTTTTCCACCATTTGTATTTGCAAAAGCAATAATTTCTTTTTTTATTTCTTTTGTTAACATAATTTTTAGTTCACAATATTCATCTTCGATAAATTTCATTGCTATCACCTAATAATAGCATATATTATTTTAAAAACATTATCAATGCTTTCGTTCACTTTTCGTTCACTTTTCGTTCACTATATTTTTAAAATCAAATTTTAAAAATTATTTATCAATCTATTCAGCAACTTTTCAGTACCCCATAAATTTAAATCAACGTAAATATTGGTTTATCCACAATTAAAATTGTTTGTTAAAAGTAAGTAAAATTAGTCAGACGTGCCCAATTTATCTTTTATTTAAAAATCTAATAACATTTTAGTGTAAATAGTGATAATATCTATAATTTTTTGAGTATTTTGTTTTATATCAAAATACTTAACCCCCTAGATATTTTGACAAGTATATCAAAATAGTTCTATGGGGATTTTTATTAAAATAAAAAATCATCTCTATCTAGAGATGAAATATATTTGAATGTCCGAGCATTTCGAACAGATTCGTTATTGGAGCGAGTGTCGTAGTTATCTACAACTTTTGCTCAAATTAATGCTCAATATCATCTTTTTTAGTTTCATTTAAAACTTTTTCTACTTCATTAA